>JAENXG010000487.1 GCA_016649675.1 Methyloceanibacter sp. | reverse complement strand
TGCTCAGCGGAACATAAATTCGGGCTTCGACCTGGCAAAGAGCTTGGCGACGGCTAAGACCCTCGCCGAGATAGTGGAGTTGCGGGCGACTTACTGGCGCAAGCAATTCACCGTACTCGCGGCCCAAGCCGAGGAAGTCCGGGCGTTATACGCCAAGGTTGCAGACGAGATGACCGGGCCAATCAAGGAACATGTGACGCGCACCTTGGATGAGTTGCGCAAGGCAAACTGACTCCAGCCATCCGAGGGTTCTAGCTTGATGCTATGGCTATTGGCTGCAGGCCGAAAATGACACCTTTCGGCGCCCTGGTTATTGACGTGCTCGGAGGCAACATCAGGGTGAGCCTAGCAGGCTCAAATTACGCCGTGACGTATCATAAGCCACGCAGTTCCCCGCAGTTGCTGGCAAAATCGCTTCCGGTCAACGAGGACCGGCACGCTTCAATGACACAAGGAGAGTTCCTAGCTCTCGCCTGGAGAGCGGCCAACGACAAGGCGAGAGAAATGGGCTGGATCGTATAGAAGAGCCCTGCAGGAAGATATCGTTGAAACCGTCGCTTCCTCGATTCGCACGCGGCCGCAGCATTCTTTCAGCCAACCGTGCTCCTCGGCCATGCCTTTGATGACGATTCTGGCGAGCCACCGGATGTGTTCAGCTGAAGGGTGGCGGCTGTTCGCGCTGAATCCCACTCGGACGAAAGTCGACGTACCTCGCTAGGCTGGTCAACGTCCGGTTTGGGTCAAATGCAGAAGCGGAACCCTGAATCAGGTTGGTCCGGTCTCGCCTCTAAATCGGACATTGTCCGCCCATCGTCTGTCGACGATGCTCGGCGAGTCGGCGGGTAGTTGTATCCAGGAGACCTTGGGATTTGGCGGAATTTGGTGCCCAGGGGCGGA
The DNA here is from genome assembly GCA_016649675.1 of Methyloceanibacter sp. Classification (GTDB taxonomy): domain Bacteria; phylum Pseudomonadota; class Alphaproteobacteria; order Rhizobiales; family Methyloligellaceae; genus Methyloceanibacter. Next base: position 1,074 of record JAENXG010000487.1, on the reverse strand, counting down.
CTGCCCCGAGCCAATCAACTCTAGCAAAAAGTGGGACAGCCGATCTTCCCACACGATCATTATGCTTTCTGGCAGGAGTGTCCCACCGCCCAGCGATCCGCCGATAGCTGAAGGTGCTCATCAGTCTCGAAGATGCTCGTGGTTTCTATATGAGCGTCTTCGCTGAAGTTGAGCACTTTCGTGCTGAGGTCCGAAAGGAGGCCGAAAGCAGACATCGAACCGCGACGCTTCAATGTCGCTGAAGTGCCAGAAGCGGACATTCTCCAAGCGCCCGCTGAGAATGACGAGCGGGACGCGAGCGGTTTGGCCGTCTCTGCACTTTGTACTGAAGGGCGGGCAGGGTCCTCAATGCGGACTATTTGTCCTTCATCAGCGCGGCCGCGAGCTCTCGAACGAGTGGCTTCATGAAAAACGTATTGTCTCGGGGCATAATGTTCACCTGCACCCCAAGCGCCTCGAGCTCTGCCGCAACAATTGGGCCGACAGCCGCAACGGCGATGCGTTCGAAGCCTTGCCGCAGTTCCGCTTCTCGGCCGGACGCGCGGGCAACGTCCCGGAACCGTCGAACCTGGGGCGCGCTTGTGAAGGCGATCGCGTCGATTCGGCCGGCAGCCATCTCGGCGATGACAGCGATCACACGCCCATCGTCCGCTTCGGAGGCGTAGACATACGGAAGCACCGGATCCGGCTCCGCCCCAGCACCTTTGAGGAATTTCAGAAGTCGCTCATTTGCATTGTCGGGATAGAGCTGCACGCCAACGCGGCGCCCGTTGAGGTCAAACCGTCGCAGCGCCGTAATCACTCCTTCTGTCGTGGGCGCGTCTGCAGCCACATCTGCGGCTAATCCGATCTCGCGAAGCGCCCGAACTGGCTTCGGCCCGCGTGTTATCTTGCGTGTAGCGCCGAGCGCATTGAGGAAGGCCGGTTCCAGATCGAAGCGTCGGGCAAAGCCTAGGAGCCGCCGCAGACCTTCACCCGTCATCAGCACGAGATCGTCACACGTCCCGTCCGCGAAGCGTCGCAGCCACGCCTCTACAGGTGCTGGATCAGGCGCATCGCGGATGGCGATCATCG
>JAENXG010000409.1 GCA_016649675.1 Methyloceanibacter sp. | reverse complement strand
TCGACGCAGCGAAGTTTATGCCTGCGATCCGGATAGGGCAGTCGTCGAGGCCAAGGGCTGTGTTGACGGAGCACTTCGGCTCTAAGACTTCAGCCTTCCTATTAACAATCTAACCGCGGAGTGAACGTCCGCTTGTGGCACTTCTCAGACATTCGTGAGCGCGGCAGAGACGTCTGGATTTCTCTCCAAAGCGGACGTTAAGTGCCAGCTGACGGAAGCCATAAGACTGCGGATCGGAGAGGGAGGGGAGGGCAGCGGAAATTGGAGGAACAACCCCGTGCAATCGCCAATGCACCAAGGACAAAAAGCGAGCCAATGATCTTCGCTCGGTACGCCATAATGTTGCGGACAGTTTGGGTGATAGCCGGAGCTGCTGGATGGCTCGCGTCATCTGGGTACGGAGCATCGGCCGACGTGGCGGTGCGAGGCTCGTTCCTGGCGACCAAAGACTGCCCGGCATTTCAGTCTTTCAGGAAGACGACTAATCCTGGCGGTGTCAAAATCGAGGCGGGCCATTCCTATCCGCTACTAGCAAAGAACGCGCCGGAGCCAAGCCAGTACCGCGTTCGCATCGAAGGTGCTGTGCCACCAGAGCGCTGGGTAAGCGTCGATTGTGGGAGTTACAACGACGAGGGAGCCAGTGGCGATTTGCAGAACTCGCGCGCCGGAAGCGGGTCTTCTGCCGGACGCCCCGCCGAGTTCGTTTTATCTCTCGGCTGGGAGCCCGGTTTCTGTGAGGGCCACGCGGACAAGGCTGAATGCGCGAGCCAGACCTTAGATCACTTTGATGCCACCCACTTCACGCTACACGGCCTTTGGCCGCAGCCGCGCAGAAGAGGGTATTGCAACGTGAGCCAAGCTCTGATCGACACGGATAGGAAAGGCGATTGGCAGGCGCTTCCCGAAGTCGATCTTGACGCAGCTACGCGGGCGCACCTTGTCATCGCCATGCCCGGCACGCAGTCGTTCCTTGACCGCCATGAATGGACCAGGCACGGCACCTGCTATGAGCGGGGTGACGCCGAGACCTATTTCCGCGAGGCCCTGTCCCTCCTCGACGAGGTCAACGGCTCAGCTGTTCAGGCGTTATTCGTGGCTAATATCGGTCAGGAGATAACGGTTGGTGTAGTGAGGGGTGCCTTCGACGTAGCTTTCGGTTCAGGGGCTGGGGATCGCGTTCGGCTATCTTGCAAACGCGACGGTTCCCGCCGGCTTATTACCGAGATCACCATCGGTCTGGTCGCTCAGCCAGGCACCAGCAATACGCTCGCTGACCTTATCAAGGCATCCACCGCGACAGATCCGGGATGCCCCAGTGGCATAATTGATCCGGTCGGGCTCCAGTGATGCCGCCGAGATGGGGAGCTCGAACGCGACGCGGGAGCCCATGCCAGTCTCCAGCGATGCCGAACGGACGCTGCCGGATGCACGGGGGCAAGTCGCCAGGCGCACCAAAAGGAAATCGCAACGCCTGGAAGCACGGCCGCTATTCGACCGACACCATTCAGAGCCGGCGCTTTGTCCAGGCTATGGCTCGCCTTGCACTGAAGACAATCAATGACTGCGCTTAGCTATCGGGTAGCGCCTCATTGCGAGGGACTCATGGCCGCGGACAAGCGCTCCGCAATCACCTCGGCTTCGGCGCTAAAATCCCTGCCGACCAGACCGATCACGTCACAGTAGGCAGCTTCGGCCTGCACAGCTGCGGCGTCCTTATGGCTGTTGGTGAATCGCCACAAGGCGAGCTTTATTGCGATCCCCACTAAGCCTTCTGCCGGCGCTCCTGCGATCCGCTGCTCTATCGTCCGGGTCCGCGCAGCGGTCTGAGCGGTCTCGCAATCCAACTCGTCGGCGAAGGACTGCTTCCATTGCTCCCAAAGCGCGATCAGCTCGACGTCGCTCATCGGTCCCTCCCTGCAGTTCAAGGGATAACTCTACGGGCACATTGAGGCAGCCGGCTGGCAAAGGGCCATTGAGACATTGTCTGAGCAGGGCTGATTGTGCTTACGCGTCCTAGCCTCGCGCATCGGGAGCAGTCACACCTCGGCTCTTAAGCACGATGTCTAGCTGTTTCTCAGAGACCGGCTTTTGCCGAAGTATGCGCTCTAGAAGCTTTTCTAGAGCTCCGACCCTAGCGTTGAGCTTCTTTACATCTGCCACGAGCGAGTTCAGCTTTGAGTCACTCATGGCAGTCTCGTAGTCGGAGGCTATCGCTAAGCCTAGTCCTACAAGTTGCCAGAGTTAACAAGCCGAATAGGTGACCGCCGCCAATGGTGCGGCAAAGCCCATGGCATGCCGGCCCGGGGGAGTTCACATTGATCCTCCCCCATTGAAGTGGTCCGCCCTGATGTATGGCTTTGAGCCAGAAGGAGGACCACGATGCCGAGGAAGAGACACCATCCCGAAGAGATTGTCGCGAAGCTGCGCCAGGTTGACGTGCTGACGTCGCAAGGGC
>JAENXG010000227.1 GCA_016649675.1 Methyloceanibacter sp. | reverse complement strand
CGTCGACAGCCTCACTTATGCGGCGCCGGTCTTCGTCCACTTCATCCGCTATTTCTTCTACCCATGAGCAAGAACCCGGTGACCAGGCTGCTGCGGTTCCTGTTCTTCGCCGTCGTGGTGCGGGCGGTGATCCTGATTGCGTTGGGCTTGACCGTGCGGCACCGCGAGCGGCTCCCCGGCGAGGGGCCGGCGGTGCTTGCGGGAAACCACAATTCCAATCTCGATGCGCTCGCCATGATGTCGCTCATGCCCTTGCGCCTCTTGCCCAAGCTGCGGCCGGTGGCGGCCAAGGACTATTTCTTCACCAGCAAGCTGCGCGGCTGGTTTGCGCTCAACATCGTCGGCATCATTCCGGTGAAGCGCGGCAGCGGCAAGGATGGGGGCAACCCGCTGCTCCTTGCCGAGCAGGCGCTCGACCGCGGCGAGATCCTGGTGCTGTTCCCCGAAGGGTCGCGCGGTGAGCCCGAGGCGCTGGCGCGTTTCAAGAAAGGCATCGGCCATCTGGCCAAAGCCCGGCCGAGGGTGCCCGTCATCCCGGTCTTCATGCATGGGCTCGGCAAGGCGCTGCCCAAGGGCTCGGCGCTGCTCGTGCCGTTCAACTGCACGGTGAGCGTGGGCGAGCCGCTCTACGGCAAGGAGTCTTACGATGCCTTCGTGGCCGAGCTGGAAGCGGCCATGACCGCGCTCGCCGCCCAGGAACGCCGGCCGGCGTGGGAGTAGCCGGCCTCACTCGACCTCGACGTCGTCCCAGAAGCTGAAGCGGTCGGCGACGTGGCTCATTGAAGGACGCGGCGCCTCATAGCGCCAGGCGGCGCGCTCGTGACGCGTGCCGTCGAGAACCACATCGTAGAACTGGACGCCGTGCGGGCAGGCGCGATCAGACGCGGTCTTCTCGGCCTTCTCCAGCAACTCGATCCGCACCGCCGCGTTCGGGAAATAGTGGTAGCCGCCTTCCTCGACGATATCGTCGCTCTCGGCGATCACGCGGCCTTTCAGCCTGGCCTTCATGCGCCTGCTCCTTGATTCAGCATGATCTTGTCGGAAAACCGGTGTCCACTTTTCCGGATCATGCTCTATTGCCCCCAGGAGGCATTGGTGCAGCGGATGCCCTTGGGCTTGACCGAGGCGATCAGGCCGGTCTCGAGCGAAATCTCCCAGGCGCGGCGGACGTCGGTCCACCATTCCTTCTGCTCGCTGCCAGCGGCCTCCCCCATGAACTTCAGCGTCTCGTCGGGGGCCAGCATGCAGGCGATGGAGAACTGCACGTCCTTTTGCGGTTTCGGCACGACCAGGGCATCGACCACCACGAATGACGCGACCGGAGCGTTGGCCACCGACACCTCGCGGCTCGTTAGCACGAGATAGGTGCCGTCCTCGCGTTGATAGCGGTGGACATAGATGGGAGGCGCCACGAGGCCGCCGTCAACTTCTTCCCAGCCTTCGACTTCGAGTTCGTCGTCATAGGTCTTGCCGAGGAAGCTCTTGCCGAAGATCACCTCGGCGGAGTCCTCTTGCGTCTCTTCGGTCTTTTGCGGCGGCTGCTTCCGCTTGGCAGAGGCCGGAGGCGCGAGCGCAACGCTCAAGGCAAGGCAAGCAGCAATCAGGACACAGAGCTGGCGGATGCTAACCATGGTGGCTCCCTAGCACGGTCGTATGGAGGCTGTGTCTCACAGTCTATTCACATCCTCGACAAAATCAGCCCCTAGCGACGTTTTTGTGGGGTATGCGGCACTATGGGCGGGCGGTTCGGCCGGTGCTAAGCTCCGCCCCGCCGAGGCCAGTCTTAAGGCCAAATGTCATGCACCGCATCGTCTTAGCGCTCGCCCTTCTGCTCGCGGCGTCGGCGCCTTCGGCCGCGCAAGGAAAGCGCGTGGCGCTCGTCATCGGCATGGGCGCGTATCAGCATCTCTCGTCCCTCAACAATCCCGTGCCCGACGCCAAGGCCATCGCCGCGGCGCTGAAGGAGCACGGGTTCGACGTCTCCGAGCATTACAATCTCGACCGGGCCGACCTGCTCGACGTGCTGGAAGCGTTCAAGCGCGAAGCCACGAACGCCGAGGTGGCGCTTATCTACTATGCCGGCCACGGCATGGAGGTCGAAGGCAAGAACGTGCTCGCGCCGACCGACATGGAGATCGAGTGCGAGAACAAGACGGCGCGCAGAAGCGTCGAGCTCGAGCAGCTATTCGCCGCCGCTGGCAATGCGCCGCAGCAGATCGTGCTGCTCGATGCCTGCCGCAACAATCCCTTCCCGCAATGCCCGAGCCGCGGCGTCAATTCCGGCAGTGGCTTTCGCGGGCTGTCTCTGGTGGGCGAGCCCGACCGCACGCTGCTGATCGCCAACGCGACGCTCTCTGGCAGCCTCGCCGCCGACGGCGACCCCGGCGCGCACTCGCCGTTTGCCACCGCGCTCATCAAGAATTTCAACGAGCATCCGCGCCTCTATTTCGGCGATCTGCTCAACAAGACGGCCGCCGATGTGCGGATCGCGTCGCGCGGGAGCCAGATCCCCGAGATCACGGCGCGGGGCGGCTCTCCCAGGATCTGCCTCGATGCCACGGGCTGCGGCGAGGGCGGGGCCGCGCCTTCGCCGGAAGGCGCGCTGACCGATCCGGCTGCGGTCGCCGAGGCGCGCGCGATGCTCACGCAGCTCGGCTATCTCGGCGATGCCAGCCGCGGCCAGGGCGAGGATTTGCTCGCCGATGCGATCAAGCGCTTCGAGGCCAAGACCGGGCTCGCCGCCGACGGCAAGATCACCCCGACGCTGCTCGCCGTGCTGCGCGCCACCAAGATCGCCGGCCTGCCCATTCCGGGAAAGACGGGGCTTGTGCCCGTCGCCCCAGGGTCGACCGAGCACGAGGCGGGCTCGACCTTCAAGGACTGCGAGAACTGCCCCGACATGGTGTCGGTCCCGGCCGGGCGCTTCCTCATGGGCGCGGCGAAATCCGAGAGGGGCAAGCAGAAGAGCGAGGACCCGCAGCATGAGGTGACGGTCGGCGCGCCCTTCGCCGTCTCGGAATACGAGATCACCTTCGACGAGTGGGAGGCCTGCGCGCTCGAAGGGGGGTGCACCAACTACCGGCCGCAAGACAGCGGCTGGGGCCGGGGGCGGCGCCCGGTGATCTATGTCTCCTACGACGACGCCAAGGCCTATGTGGAGTGGCTGCGGCAAAAGACGGGCAAGCCTTATCGGCTGCCCTCTGAGGCCGAATGGGAGTTCGCCGCGCGGGGCGGCACGAGCACGCCCTACGCCTCGGGCGAGACGCTGGCGCCAACGCAAGCCAATTTCGATGCCAGCAGCGCCGCCGGCCGCTCCCAGGCCGAGTACAAAGGCACCACGGCCGAGGTCGGCACCTTCCCGCCCAACCCTTACGGGCTCTACGACATGGAGGGGAACGTGTTCGAGTGGGTCGAGGATTGCTGGAACCCGACCCATGCCGGCGCGCCCTCAGACGCCTCGCCCCGTGGTGGCGATTGCACCCGCCGCGTGGTGAAGGGCGGCGCCTGGTATTACGAGGCCGACTACGCGCGGCCCAGCGCGCGCATGAGCTTCCCCAAAGGGAGCCGCCTCAACGTCATCGGCTTCCGCGTCGCAAGGCCGCTGGAGTAGGGGGCTCAAGTCTCTCCCGTCATTGCCGGGCTTGACCCGGCAATCCATTCCGCTGGCGCTTCAACTTGCTGCGTCGCAACGGCATGGATGCCCGGATCAAGTCCGGGCATGACGAGCGAAAATTGCGCTCACCGGGCGGCGAGCTGGCCGACCACGAGATTGTCGATTTTGCTCAACATCGGCTTCTGCTCGAGCCCGAACGACTTCCGCGCCGCCGTCCGCACCATGTCCGAGGTGTAGACGTAGAGCTCGACGGTATCGATGCGCTTGTCGCCATTGCCGAGCGGCGCCTCGTCGGCCCGGCCGGCCAGTCCCTCGATGATGTAACGGGTGAAGAGCCCGATGCCATATTCGGGATCCTGGATCGTCCTTTGGTCGCGGTCCGACGCCTTGAACACGGCAAGCCCCGGCACCGGGGTTAGCGGCATGGCGTCGACCTCGAGCTCGGGCAGGTTCGGTGGGTCGATCAGCTCGTCGAGAGTCTTGGCGAAGTTCGCCTCGAGCACGAGCATGGTGGTGCGCGCGCCGGTCTTGCCGAGATTGTCGTAGAGCTTCTGCAGGCCATAGGCCGTCTGCTCGAGCTCCTTGGGCTTGGCGTCGACAGGCAAGAGATAGACCACCTTGCCGTCATCGCCCTCGGTCAGGCCGTGGCTCGCCACATAGATGAACACGTCGCCCGGGTTCTTGTCGTCGATGCGCTTGGCGATCTCGCCGCCGGGATTTCCATCCGAGCCGAACACGCGCTCGAAATCGGCGAGGG
>JAENXG010000557.1 GCA_016649675.1 Methyloceanibacter sp. | reverse complement strand
TGGCACTTAGCGGACAAACTCGAAGGCACGCTGAAGGTCAGCAATTGACCCAAAAGCGGACATCAGAAACGCCAGGCGTTCGGGACTTCTTCATTTGGGCGTTAGAGTTCTCCGCCTCCCCCGACGCATCGCCTAACAATGGCTCATGGTCACGCTTTGTGTCGATCGCATGCCGATAGCCGCTGCAGCTCCCGATGAAAGGTCCAGCGCGATACCTGGCGTGAAGGGTCCGCGGTCATTCACTCGAACCGCAACCTTGCGCCCGGTCTGAGGATTGCCAATCACGAGACAGGTGCCGAAGGGCAATGACTTGTGGGCGGCGGTCATGCCGCCGGGATTGAACGCTTCGCCGGAGGCTGTGCGATGTCCCCGAAGTTCGTTGCCGTACCACGTGGCACGGACCACTTGAGCAAAAGCCGGCGTCGCTAAGAAGGTCAGAATCAACGTAACTGACGCGATGCGCTTCATCGTGATCTTCTCCGTCTGCCTGTTGGGGGTTGTCAGAAACCGACGACGATTCGAGTCGGTCTGGGGCACTTCAGCGCAGCACCAGACTACGCAAAAAGAAGACGCAAAGTCGGCTGGGAAAGGGCCATTGATGGGCCATTTAGCGATGGCCGCAATGTCGGCTACTGACCCATAGCGGACAGGCCGCGCGACCGAATGACGTGGTGGCTTTTTCAGTTACCTCTGTCTGAAATTAACCATCCGTTAACCACGAAGACCGTCCTATCGGCGTGAGGGTTAACGGAATGACAACATCACGGCCAACCACGTCCATTAAGTTTCGCGGCGGATCTTTCCACGCCCTCGTGGTCAAGCCCGAAACTCCCATCAACGCCTGGTTGGCCGAGGTAGACGCGCTGATTTCGCGCTCGCCCCGATTTTTCACGGGAAAGTCCGTGGTGATCGATGTTTCGGATCTCTCGCCGACAAAAGAAACCTTTCTCAGTCTTTTGGACGAGCTGAGCAAACGGGAGATCCGCATTCTCGGTGTCGAAGGAGCAGATCCATCCTGTGCCGATGGGCGCGTTCCATCCTTGATGCAAGGCCAAACCGGGAAGTCGAAGAAGGCCGCGGCGCCGGCGATTCCATCGTCCGCACCAGCGCCAACTAACTCGCTGCTTATCGATGCGCCAGTGCGATCGGGCCAACAAATCGTCCACCCGGACGGCGATGTGACCATTGTTGGCTCAGTGGCCTCTGGCGCTGAAATCATCGCTGCAGGTTCCATTCATGTCTACGGAACCTTGCGTGGAAGAGTCTTTGCGGGCGCCTACGGAAACGAACGCGCTCGGATTTTTTGCCGTCGGCTAGAGGCCGAACTCATGGCGATCGATGGCCACTACATCGTGGCCGATGACATAGAAGCCCATCTTCGCGAGGCACCCATACAAGCCTGGCTCAAGAAGGACGCGCTCGAGATCAGAACGATAGACTGAAGAAAGGGAGCACACAAATGGCCCACGTATTGGTGGTGACGTCGGGAAAGGGGGGCGTCGGCAAGACAACGTCGACCGCAGCGCTTGGTGCGGCTCTGGCGCGCGGAGGCGAGCGAGTCGTCGTCATCGATTTCGACGTGGGCTTGCGCAATCTCGATCTCCTCATG
>JAENXG010000452.1 GCA_016649675.1 Methyloceanibacter sp. | reverse complement strand
CGTCGCTGATGAGGCCTTCATAGATGTAGGCCAGCCGCTCCAGAGCCTCGCTGTCGAGCTCACGGTCGCTTGCGGCGCCCTCGGCGGTGATCAACGCGTCACACTTCGCGCGGAAAGGATCTGGATCAAGGCCAAGCACGGCCTCGGCGTAGCCTTCGAGGAAGCGGCGGCGGCAATCCCAGGCAAAGCGTGGATTGCCCGTCATGCGGATGAGACCGCGGGTCGCTTCATTGCTGCAACCGACGTCGAGCACGGTGTCGAGCATGCCTGGCATCGAGCGGGCGGCTCCCGAGCGGACCGAGACGAGCAACGGCCTGCGGCGATCTCCAAAGCGTCGTCCCGTCGCCATCTCCAGGAACGCGATCCCCTCCTTGAGGCCCGTGACGAAAATGCGCTTCGCATCCTTGTCGCCGGCGGTCATGGCGGCGCCGAGCTCGATCGGCAGCACGAAGGCCGGCGGGACGGGCAATCCGAGACTGGCGACACGGGCAAGAATTGCGGCCTTGGCCCCGATCTCCTCGGCGCTCCCGCCTTCGCTCTCTCCGGCGCTGATCCGTACGATCTTCATGACGCTTCCACGGGGGCTAATTCGACAATCCGGCCATGACATGGGCGTGCAGCACATGCCCCACCAAGGCGAGCCGGTCGGTTGATCGCTCCAAGGCCCGGGCAAGCTCGAGCACGACCATGCCTCTCCCGTTTCCAGCGTCTCCGCCAAGCACCAGGCGCGTGACGGTCCGTTCGGCGATGTCGGCCGCATGTTCGAGATCCACGAGACGGGCCGTGGCGGCAAGAGCGTCCTCGCTGTCCTCGCTATTGGCGCTGCCGGCGCTGTTGCCTTCGGAAAGACTCGCTGCAGCTTCAATCCCCCGGACAGCCGCTTCGGCGCCGGAAATGGCGGCGGCGCAAAGCTCGCCAAGGGGCTCAAGCAGCTCTGGCTCAAGCTCGGTCGGCAGCAGCGAAGCCAGGAAAGCAGCCTGCTCGAGCTCATCGATCGTATTCTCGGCAGCATTGACCAAATCAGCGTTCGTGGGGTTGGCTTGGGTTCGGGCGATCGCTTGACGGGCGTCGAGCGCGATCGAATCCGCCTTCTCCTCGATGCGCTTGGCTCGGGCGGCGTTGCACATGGCATCTGATCGGCGGGCGCGTCCATCGGCCACGTCCCTTGCGATCCCCGTGGCGATATCGCGGGCAAGACCGAGCTGACGGACGACGGTGGTCAGGAGCGCGCTCTCGTTGCGCTCGATCCGGCGCACCAGATCAATCTCGAGCGTCTCCCGCACCGAGCGCGCCGAGTGACCATCGCGCATTGCCTCGGTGGCGAGCCTGAGCGCCGTTTGCAGAAATTTGAGGGTCGCCTCCCGACCAAGGACGTCCTCGAGCTCGTCTCCGAAGCCGATGCGCGCGGGCGCGGCGTGCCGCACGGCGGATGCCACGAGCTCGGTCCCGCCAAGCTCGAGAAAGGCACGATGGCCGAACTCATGCCGCGCCGCCCAATCGAGCACATGGATGGCATCGCTGTTGCCGACCAGCCGGCGGAGCGCCTTGCGCGCCTTGTTCCAGTCGATGAGAAACACGAGCGCCGCGCCGATCGCCTCGAGAAACGATTTCAGCGCCTCGCTGTCCCCCGCCTCGTAGCTGCCGGTGACGAGATAGAAGGCCTCTCCCTCGGCGAGGCCTTCGGCGCGCTCCTGATGCAGGTGGCTCCACTTGACCGCAAACGGGGCGAACAAACCCATGAAGAACTTCGCGCGCGGCTCATGCACGTCGCTATGGGTGATGGTCACGCGCAAGCCTTCGACGCTCACGACGAGAACGTGGGCGTCCGTCGTGCCGATGTCGTTCTGGATGATGAGGCGGTGGTCGCCGCGCACTGCGGTGGTATCGAGCCCAGGGTGATCGAATTTGAGCGCTCGCGTGCGATCGAGCCCGCGCATGAAGGCGGCGATGAGAGGCTTGTCCTCAGGTCCAAGTCCGTAGCTCAGTGCGCCGGCAACGGTCTCCTCGGCGCATTGCGCGGTCAGACGGTTCAGAGCCTTGTGCAGGTCCATGACGAAACGATGCAGGCTGTCGGTCTCGCCCGCGAAGACCGAAGTGAGCTTGGCGATGTCGGCTTCGGAAATGCGCTCCTTGCCGAGATCGAGGCTAGCTGCGATGGCAGCGAAACGCTGTTCCAGAGATTTG
>JAENXG010000213.1 GCA_016649675.1 Methyloceanibacter sp. | reverse complement strand
GAATCCCACCCTCTCCGCCAGTGCCCAAGGATCACAATGACTTGCAGGTAGGGCGTCGAGTCCAAAACGCCGGTCTACTCACGCTGGGCAGGGCATCTGCAAACGCGCTGCAAACATTTCGGAACTCACTAGGACCGGCTAACGAAGTCCGCTTTAGACCCATGAGCGGACCGCGATCTCGGCAAGCCGCAGTGCGCATAAGCCGGCCGGTCACCGCCAAGGAATGAGTGACACCATCACGCCGTACCCAGGAGAAGGCGGAATGGTCGTGGGCGAGACCTAAGCTTAGACGTTCTGTCGTCGACCTTCATAAACTCGATCGGCATTTGAAGCCCTCCACGTCGTCGTCGCCCCGCCAACCCGGATCATGTTCTCTACGTCGTCGACAAGGCCAACGCGGGCCAAGTCTCGCCGCTCACCGGGCCCACCCGGTTTTGTTTGTCGGCGTCAGAGCAACGGCGATCGCGTGCTGGGAGCGGTCAAATGCGACCTGGAACCGGATGCACGGCATGCTCCGACGGCGGTACCACCAGTGATGCCGAAAAAGAGGAGGGAAATCAGCGTGCCTCAATCGAGATGTAAGACCGCTCGCTCGCACCGGTATAGAGCTGGCGCGGCCTGCCGATGCGCTGTATCGGGTCCTCGATCATCTCCTTCCACTGCGCGATCCAGCCCACAGTGCGGGCGATTGCAAACAGCACCGTGAACATCTCGGCCGGGAAGCCGAGCGCCTTGAGCGCGATCCCCGAATAGAAGTCGATATTCGGATAGAGCTGCTTCTCGACGAAATGGTCGTCGTTCAGCGCAATCCTTTCAAGCTCAAGAGCGACCTGAAGGATGGGATCGTTGCGATGGCCGACCACATCGAGGACCTCGTAACAGGTCTTCTGCATGATCCGCACCCGCGGGTCAGGGCTCTTATAGACGCGATGGCCGAAGCCAACGAGCCTGAACGAATCGTTTTGGTCCTTGGCACGCTTGATGTGTTCAGGAATGCGGTCGACCGTGCCGATCTCCTGAAGCATCATCAGCGCCGCCTCATAGGCGCCTCCATACGCAGGCCCCCAGAGGCACGCGATTCCTGCCGAGATGCAGGCAAATGGATTGGCCCCGGTTGAACCTGCCAGCCTCACTGTAGACGTCGAAGGGTTTTGCTCATGGTCTGCGTGCACAATGAAGATGCGATCCATGGCGCGCGCGAGCACTGGATCGACTTCGTATTCCTCGCGTGGAACCGCAAAGCACATATGCAGAAAGTTCGCCGAGTAATCGAGTTCGTTGCGCGGATAGATGAAAGGCTGCCCAATCGAATATTTGTAGGCCATGGCGGCGATCGTCGGCATCTTGGCGATCATGCGGATGCTTGCAATCTCGCGCTGTAGGGGATCGCTGATATCGGTGGAGTCGTGATAGAATGCCGACAACGCCCCCACCACGCCGAGCATGACTGCCATAGGATGCGCATCGCGGCGGAAGCCCGTATAGAACCGCGTCATCTGCTCGTTGAGCATGGCGTGATTCACGACGCGCCGGCGGAACGCCTCATATTGCTCTCCGGTGGGAAGCTGGCCGTAGAATAACAGATAGCAGGTCTCTACGAAGGTGCCCTGCTCGGCGAGCTGATCGATGGGATAACCGCGATAAAGCAGGACACCCTTATCGCCATCGATGAAGGTGATCTTTGATTCGCAGCTCGCCGTGGACCTGAACCCCGGGTCGTAGGTGAAGTGACTAGTGTTCTGATAAAGCGCGCCGATGTCGATCACGTCGGGACCGAGCGTGCCCTTAAGCACAGGGAACTCGTGCCGGGCACCATTGATGGTGACCGACGCCTCGGCGGCATCTGGCCCGTCGGTGGAGCTTTCTGCGACGCTCATCTTGAAGTTCCTCTAACCCTGTTGAGATGAGACAGAACACCAAGGAACCGCATTCTGGGATATCTCACCTCAAAGCGGAGTTGATTTTGCCGATGAGCGTGAACCATTGCGTTCGTTCGTCTGCCTCAAGCTCGCTGGCGTCATGCTCTCTTGTCCATCGTACATATGTCTTTGCGAGTTTGTATCTTGAGAAGCCCGTAATTTGTGAGCCGAACACGTCCACGATCGGTTGCTCAGGTTGGGATGCTGCCTCGGCCGAAACATCCCAGCCGAGAGACTCTTTGGCGATCCTAATGAGGGTGGCTCTGAGCAATTCCTCGATCTGTGGCGTTCTTACTTTGCCCACGTACGCATCTCGAATTCGGATGATCCCTCTGTGCCCGAGCTTGTGAGCGAGCAGCTCTTGCTTAGCGGCTTGCTCGCCGGCGGGATCGGACGCGAAAAGGGCTGCCACCTTAAGCTTATGGGCTTGCAGGATCGTAGCGTAGTAAACAAGCTTCCCAGCGCTATTGCATGGAATTAGTTCGATCCTATCGTTGAGATCAGCGAGCCCGGCTGACCTAAGCAACTCACTGGTTGCTTCCAGGTACCAAAAATCCGTAAGGCCCTCGAGTACGAGGTTTCGCTGTTGAGCGAACAGACTTTGGGCGAGGTCGTAGCCCAGTGCTTCCTGCAATGGAAGAAGTGCCGTCGGGTCCTCCGCAGCTGCGAAGGTGTGGACTTTCGTTCCGACTCTGCGATCAACCACTTCAACGACCCGAACTAAATCCAACTCGTCTGGGCCGATAAGGAACGGCGAATGAGCTGTGTAGATTGTTTGATTCGAGATCGCCAATCGTGACAGCGTCTCTCGAAACTCTCGTTGTTTGACGCCGTGCAGGCTCAATGCGGGCTCATCGAGCAGAAGTACAGCGTTCTTGTGTTTTCCTCCCGCCTCCGCAAAAAACACGATGAAGAACGACACCAGCCACTGGAAGCCCTCGGAGCGCTGGTCTAGTTCGATTTCAACGCCGAGATCGTCCTCAACGGCAACTTTGAGATATTGCCCGTCAGCACTTATGCGCAGGCGGTCAGCTTCTGCGCTTTGTCGAGTGGGATTCCAAACTGAGCGGACTTCGTGGGTAAGCCTTACACTCGCGGCATTAAGCTGATACGTGCGTCTGTCGAGCTGGTCCCTATAAGCCTTAAAAGCAGTTTGGCTGGATGCGTCGGGCTCGCTGACCTTACCCAGGTCGGATAAATCACGGGGCGTAAATCCAAGAAGCTTCAAAAGGCACTGGTTCCCGAAATCGTACTGGTCCTCATCAAGTAGCCCTTTCTCGAGTCTCGTCGCCAGATGCTCGAGATGAATAATCGGCTGAACACGAAAGTAGTTGCTGAAAAGCACGAAGACGGGGAGCCGTTCGTGCAGGGTTTTCAAGACAGCATTCCGACGCTGTTCAATGCCGCAAGCCGCTTGCAGCATTTCGAAGCGAGCGACTTGTTTCTCATCCTGTTCCGAAACGTGGGAGAGGTGCTTCGTAAGCCAGCCGTTCAGGCTACTCGCCACATCGCCACCGATGATGCTGTCGTCAGTCCACGCCGAGGCAAGTGAAGCGAGCTCTGCGCTTGGTGCTTTGTTCGTGGAGGCATCTTCAGTGGCGGGAGCAGCGTTTTGGTCCATGTGAGACGATAAGCGCTGGAGTTCGTTTTTGATTTCCGCAAAAGCTTTAGGCCTGGGACCACCTTCCAGACGATGCCACCAGCTATTATCCAGCCGCCGACCGAAGATATAGATTGAGTTCCGAAAATCCGGTGGAACGGAGGCAGAGTCATATTCGTCGAGGATGAAATAGCCAATCACCACGTCGGTTTTCGCGGGATCAATCCTTCCTGTGGCAATTTCGTTGTAGTGCGCACGCGGGTAGTCGCGCAGAGCCTCAAACTTCGGAACGTCATCAGGTGGATTGATTTGTTGTAAGGCGCGAAGGAGGGCTGTCTTTCCCGCTTCGTTTGGCCCTACCAAGATCGTCTTTGAACGCTCTACATCGAATGGGCCCGAGTCGATGATACTGCGATAGTTTTTAACTTGCGCCTTTACGAGCTTCATTCCCCGGCCCTCAAGCTTTGGCCCCTAAAATTGAGGGTACCACGTTACACAATCCATTAGCGGGAGGTGGTGGCTCTGCAAACTCTATTGGGCAGGAATTGGACGGGGAAGTCGCTTCGGCTTCGGAGCCCAACCTGCCCCAAACGCGGCAGTCCGGAGAGGGCCTGGCTTCACATGACCAATTCACCAGATCTAATTCGCCTTCGACCAGAACCTACCCAGTTGGCCCACCTGCATCCTTGTTACTCGAGTTTCAGTACCCTGCTTGGTCAGCGATATTCCCTGTTCCGATCCTTAGGGAATTCGGGCGCAAGACATTGAACTTCCATCAGAAAGACGAGGCCGCATAGCCAACCTGGGCCTCAAGTGCACAAATTTCCCTGTATTTTCCCGCTAAACAGGGAAAGATACGTCAGAGGGCACTGTCACGTTAATCGGAAATTTGCAGGCCAAATGACCATGGCCGCAACGGTTCACGCGGCGACTGTCGCGTGGCGCCATGTCAGCATAGCCTGATCGCGAAACACGCGCAGGGTTCGGCGGGAGGTCAGATGGCATTGG
>JAENXG010000368.1 GCA_016649675.1 Methyloceanibacter sp. | reverse complement strand
TCTCATTGTGTTTCGCGCCGAGCGCTATCTCGGGCATAGCCCCGGCGGGGGCGCTATGGTGATCCTGCTCCTCGCGTTCTTGTCTGCGACGGTCGTGACCGGCCTCGTCGGCTACGGCGGAGAGCAGAAGGCGGGGCCTCTTGCCGGGATGTTCACCAAGGACACCGGAGAGGCGTTGGAGCAGGTGCACAAGGTCGTCGCCAACATCACGCTCGCGCTCATCTTCGCGCATGTCGCTGCGGTCATTCTTGCGAGCTTTGCTCATCGCGAGAATCTGGTTCGCGCCATGGTGACGGGCTACAAGCGCCCTTAAGGCAGATGCGCCAGAGCGCCGGCAACGCCGCTCAATGTTCGTCGGGTCTGGGCAGCTTCAAGCGCCTGATCGGCTTGCTTTGAGGCCCATCTGCAGGGCTCGAAACGAAAGGCCGACATTTGGACCAAACCATGTCACCTTCGAGGGTACACCTTGAGCTGGATCAACGCCGGGCGTCGGCTCGCCGAGCAAAAAAGGTTTAGCTGGCGACGTGATACGGAATTGCCGATTGAGCAGCTAATAGCGATTGGAGAGATGAGATGCGCAATGGCCTGATGCTCCTGTTGTTCCTATCCATGTTGGGGGGATGCGAAAAACTCGCCTCCAAGCCTGCGTCCCCGGACGAAATAACGAAGGTCATTGACGCGCTGCGCGCTGCGGGATGCACGGGACTCCAGGAGCTAGACGTTGAGGCTGATGAATACGAAGTGGGGGGCGTTCTCTGTAACGATGGCAAGAGCTACGACATGAAGCTCGACAAGAGCTTCAATGTCATTTCCAAACGCGAGGATCGGCTCTAGGCACTGAGATTTACGCGCTCTCCCGATCGCTTATGCCCGCCTAAGTCCGCTTTGGGTCAATTCCTAACGTAAGTGCGAGCTGCCAAGTTGGTCGGCTTCGTGCCATTAGCGGATTTGGGGTTACGGTGGCGCGAACGGCTTTCCGCTCGCCAGACTTATTGGTTTCTTGAATGTTCGCAAACGCCAAGTCACTTTGTAGAAATACTGGGAATTGAATTGTTCTGCGGGCGTCGCTCGTAATGACGAAGAGGGAACGGGATAGTTAGTCCCAGGAGGGGAGCATGAGGTTCGTATCTTATGCGGCAGCTGCCTTCGTAGCCGCAGCGCTAATCATCACGAGTGCTCAAGCAGCCGGCATTTCAGGGGCGGGTGCCACATTCCCCTATCCGATCTATGCGAAATGGGCCGACACCTACAAGAAAGACACCGGTAACAGCCTCAACTACCAGTCGATCGGCTCTGGCGGCGGCATTAAGCAGATCCGGGCCAAGACGGTGACATTCGGCGCCACCGACAAGCCGCTCGACGAAAAGGCCCTCAATGAGAGCGGCCTCATTCAGTTCCCGATGGTCATGGGCGGCATCGTTCCCGTGATCAATATCGAGGGCATCAAGCCGGGCGAGATCGTGCTCGACGGGCCGACCTTCGCCAAGATCTTCCTCGGCGAGATCGCCAAGTGGGACGATCCCGCGATCAAGAAGCTCAACGAGAAGGCGGCACTTCCTTCTACGGCGATCGCTGTCGTGCACCGCTCCGATGGGTCGGGCACCACCTTCAACTTCACCAACTACCTCGCCAAGGTGAGCCCCGAGTGGAAAGAGAAGGTGGGCTCCGACGCGGCCGTCGAGTGGCCGGTCGGCATCGGCGCCAAGGGTAACGAAGGCGTTGCCAATAACGTCAAGCAGACCAAGGGCGCCATCGGCTATGTCGAATACGCCTATGCCAAGCAAAACAAGCTCACCTTCGCCGACATGATCAACAGGGACGGCAAGAGGGTCGCTCCCGACATGAAGTCGTTCCAGGCGGCTGCCGCGAATGCGGACTGGAAGGCCGTGCCCGGCTTTGCGGTGATCCTCACCCAGCAACCCGGCGCCGAGTCCTGGCCGATCACGGCGGCGACGTTCATCCTGATGCACAAGGAGCCGGCGGACGCCGCTGCATCAGCCTTGGCGCTGAAGTTCTTCGATTGGGCCTATAAGAACGGCGACAAGGCTGCCGAGGAGCTTGACTACATACCGATGCCCGACGGCGTGGTGGATCTCGCTCACGAAGAGTGGGCCAAGATCAAGGATTCTGCCGGAAAGCCCGTGTTTCCCATGTAGTGAGGATCTACCGAAACAATGGATGCCGCTAACCGCGCTTGCAGAGGAGACGCCCCGGCCCACACACGCTCGACTCCGAGGCTGACAAACTCATTGGCGAAAGGCGCCGGCTGAGGGTGGTCCGCTTTGGGTCAGAAGCGGAAGCGCCCGAATCCGAATCGTATGACAAATGCGCCCCTAGCACGGTGTCGGTCATAGTAACTTCGCGGCTTTTTGGATTTGGCCGTAGGCGTCGATGGGTCTGGTGCTGAAATCTGACTCTGATCCGGCATCTCGAGGGCTGCTTGTTCCGGTAGCAGAAGCAGACATTCTGGAACCCGCGGAGCTACTTCGTGAGATCAGAGTACATAGCGCTACCAGACTCAACCTGCCCTGCCTATGCGCTGCCGGCCAAGGCCGTGCTGCGGCAACAAGAAGTAAGCTCCGCTTTCGGCCTCACCGAGCAAGAAGCGGCATTGCGGCTCAAGCGTCACGGCCCGAACACGCTTCTGACGCACCCACAGCGGTCGGCCGTCTCGATTATCGCCGACCAGAT
>JAENXG010000484.1 GCA_016649675.1 Methyloceanibacter sp. | reverse complement strand
GCAAAGCCTGGGCCGGGCCCGCGTCCTAGAGGTCGATCAGCGGGTGCCGAACAGGGCGTCGATGGCGGCCTGTCCGCCGACATCGCCAAGCGTGTCGGGATCCTTCCGGTCGGGCAGCGCATCGCCATTGGCGATGGCATTGGCCTCGTCGATCAGGATGCGGAGCCGCGCGGCAGCGCTCGCGCAGGTCTCGTCCAGGCGCTTGCTGCCGCCAAGCTCGGCCGCCACTTCGGCGACAAGCGTGAGGGCTTCGCCATGCAGCCGCGCCACGGCCTCGTCGAAGCGGGCGCGGATCCTTGGCGGCGCCCTCCGATAGGCGGCGATGGCGAGATTCTTGTCGCGGAATCCCGATTCGGAGAAATGCTCTTCATAGGTGAGCGGGCGCCAGGACAGGAGATCGTCGGCAAAACCCTCCGGCTCGGAGGCGATCGCCTCGAACAGCATCACGAGCTCGTGGAAGTGATTGAGATAGTCGCTGGCAAGCAGCGTCGCTTCGTTGATATTCGTGCCAGGAACATGCGAGCGGAAATGGCCGACCATGGCCGACCGGAAGGCGGCGACGATATCCTCGCGGCTCACATCCTCGTGGATTTCGGCAGGGCCTGCGTTACGCTTCTGGTCAGCCAACATCGCCGCATCACTTGACGCCAAAGGTTGAGGTAGAGTGTTGCCCGAGTATGATTGCCAAAGGGTTACCAGAGGCCGGCATGTGCTCGCGCTATAATCTCACATCCCCTCCCGAAGCCGTGCGCGCCTATTTCGGCTATGGCGACACGCCGAATTTTCCCGCGCGCTACAATATCGCGCCGACGCAAGCCGTTGCCGTAGTGGCCCGCGACAAGGAAGGGATGCGCCGTTTCCGGCTCATGCGCTGGGGCCTGTTGCCGGCTTTCGTCAAGGATCCGAAGCAATTTCCGACGCTGATCAATGCCCGCTCCGAGGAGGTGCTGGAGAAGCCCTCGTTCCGCAATGCCATGCGCTACAGGCGCTGCCTCGTCCCGGCCGACGGCTTCTATGAAT
Organism: Methyloceanibacter sp.; assembly: GCA_016649675.1. Lineage (GTDB taxonomy): Bacteria > Pseudomonadota > Alphaproteobacteria > Rhizobiales > Methyloligellaceae > Methyloceanibacter. The sequence continues at coordinate 955 of JAENXG010000484.1, read as the reverse complement.
GGACGGGGGAGAAGGGCAAGCGCCGCCCCTTCCTGCTTCGCCCGCGCGAGAAGCGGCTGATCGCCTTTGCCGGGCTTTACGAGCGCTGGCGCGACGCCGAAGGCGGCGAGATCGATACGGTCGTGATCCTCACCTGCGCCGCCAACGGCACCGTCACGCCATTGCACGACCGCATGCCGGTGGTGCTCGCGCCCGAGCAGTTCGAGGCCTGGCTCGACGTCAAGGACACGTCGGCAGAGGCGGCCGTGGGGTTGTTGCAGCCGGCCCCCGACGATCTCCTGGAAGCGATCGAGATGAACCCTAAGATCAACGATTCGCGGAAAGATGAGCCGGGCATCCTGGAGCCGCTGCAAAAGGAAGCTGCTGCTGTAGACGATGTGCCTAAGGCTCAGCGACGACGAGCAGGATGGCGATGCCGTCATGGCCTTTGTGGCCTACCGTCTGGAGCGCGGTGCCGCTCACGCGCGGGTCCGTGGCGGCAAGCTCGAAGAAGCGGCGCATCCCCTGAACGCTTGCATCCTTGCTTGCTGCATCGAGAATCGCGCCCTCGCGCACCACATTGTCCACGATAATAAGAGAGCCGCGCCGGGCCAGCTTGACCGCCCATTGGAAATAGCCGGGCGTGCCCGGCTTGTCGGCATCGATGAAGATGAGATCGAAGGGGTCTTCGGCGGCGAGGCTCGGCAGCGTCTCAATGGCGCGGCCCACGCGAACCTCGACGCGTCCTTCGAGCCCAGCCCGCGCGATATTGGCGCGCGCCACCTTGGCGTAGTCCGGGTTGGCCTCGAGCGTGACAAGACGGCCGTCAGCGGCGAGCGCACGCGCGAGCCAGATCGTGCTGTAGCCGCCAAGCGTTCCGATCTCCAGGATGCGGCGCGCGCCGATCGCCTGCGCCAGCAGCATGAGAAGCTTGCCTTGATTGGGCGCGACGTTAATGGAAGGCAACCCGGCCGCT
>JAENXG010000174.1 GCA_016649675.1 Methyloceanibacter sp. | reverse complement strand
GCCAAGCGACAGTCGCAGCGTGAACCGTTGCGGCCATGGTCATTTGGCCTGCAATTTCCGATTAATGTGACAGTGCCCATTGGTGAGCTGGCAGCGCGGACGGGCTGCAAGGTGCAGACGGTTCGTTACTATGAGCAAATCGGCTTGATGCCAGAACCTGTGCGTACCAAGGGCAATCAACGACGCTACGGATCGCGGCACCTGGAGCGATTGGCCTTCATCCGCCATAGCCGGCAACTGGGGTTCTCGCTGCAGACGATACGCGAGCTCCTTAGCCTAGCCGACGATCCCGGCCGATCCTGTGCGGCAGCCGAGGCCCCGCTCGCGCCTCACACACCCTTGGTGCAATTGCGTGGCCGTCAGAACGCGTTTAGGCCGCGCCCGGTCAACGCCTCAATTTCTACCTTCGCCTTTTGAAACTCCGCGCGTGCGGTCACGATTTCGAGCCGGGTCGCGTACACCGTTCGCTGCGCCTCCAATACGTTCAGGAGATCGAAGCCGCCAACGGAATAACCCTTGCTGGTCGCGTCATAGACCTCCTGCGCCGAAGGCAAGATCTCCTTCTCCAGCCCCTTGAGCCTTTCCGAAGACGCGGCGAGTCTGGAATAGGCCTCGAGATAGACGGCATTCACCGCGACCCGTGCAGCAAGGCTCTCATGCTGCCCTTTGAGGATGCGCGCTTGAGCAGCCGCGATATCGCCCTGGTTTCGATTGAACAGCGGCAATGGCACCGAGAGTTGCAGAACGGCACCCGTATCATCGCTGCTTTCGATACGCCTGGCCCCGGCAGTAAGGGTGAGATCCGGAATCGCTTTCGCCCGCTCCAAATCCAACACGGCCTCTCGTCTCACCATCTCTTCTGCCCAACGCGCGATGTCCGGGTTGGAGTCGAGATAGCCACCGATTTGCCCAGGTGAAGGGATGTGGTCGGTCGAGGTGAGCTCGCCTTTGGCGACGCTGAAGTCGGCGTTCCGCGATCCCCAATTGTTTGCAAGTCGCCGCTTGGCCACGGCCAAGACCGCGTTCTCCTCGTTCAGTTGGGCCTTTGCGCGTGTGACCTCTATTTGAGCGCGTTTGACGTCGACAAGATTAGAACCGCCTGTCTGAACCCGCTCGCTCACCGCACTACTGAACGTCTCGGCGACAGATTGAAGCTCCTTCAGAATGGTGATCCGATCCTGGCTGGCGAGGACGTCCACAAAGGATTGCGCGGTATCGCTGGTGACGCGCAAGCGTGCTGCTTCGTAGTCCCACGCGGTCACGCCTATATCGAGCTCGGCCGCGCGAAGTCGCTTGAGCCGCTTGCCTCCGAGCTCGAAGAGCTGAGATACGTCGAGTCCTTCTTCTGCTGGGTCCTCCCCAACGTTCCAACTCCACCCGCCGAGCTCGGGATTGGGCCTCAGTCCTGCCTGCAGAGCCTCGCCTCGCTTCGCATCGATTTCCAATGCTGCCGCATGAACGGCAGGACTGAAGCGAAGCGCGCGACGAACGGCCCCGGCAAGCGTGAGAGTATCGCCGATGGGGACAGGTGCTTCATCCGAGACAAGGACGAGCGGTTGTGCTGCTGGCGCACTTACGCGTGCCACGGACGCTTCAGCTTTGAGGGGTTGACGACTACTCGCGAGGATCGTTCGGCCATCCAGATAGGCTTGCGGCTGCGCGTAGCAGCCGCTCAACGCTATTCCGAGAATCGCTAAGATGGCGCTCCTTTGCTCGATGCTTCCCGCCACCATCGTCCCCGAATGTGAAGCTGTTCTCTACTGAGTGCTGGTACTCCCCGAATCACTACCTATGGAATCTGGCGGGCTGATCCTTAATGAGGTCTTAACGACCCTCGTCGGATGTTGACGAACTGCCGTGTCCAGCTCGGGCTTAAGGGTTACCCGGTCGGAAAAACGTCCGCCTGCTAAAAGCGGCCCGCACCGAAAGGAGCAGCCGGCACGTCACGCTGAAGGCTCCTGGTTCCGGGCTCTTTACTCGACGGCATAGACCGTAGGGGCCTTGTCCTTGCTCACCGCGTAGATTGAGACCGGGCCCGCTTTTTGGCCACCCATGCCCGGCACCCCTGAAGGCATTCCGGGGATAGCGATGCCGACGATCGGCGGGCGCTCCGTCAAGAGCTTCTTCACGACGTCTGCGGCTACATGACCGACCACAACGTAGCCATCGACAAACATGGTGTGACAGCCTTCAAGCTGTTCGGGCACGCCCGCCTTCAGAGTGATCTCCTCAAGGTCGTTGGCCGCCTTGACTTCGACCTCGAACCCGTTCTGGCGCAGATACGCGGCATATTCCTCGCAACAGGAACAGTGCGGATTCTTGTAGAGCGTTGCGTGGATCGGCCCGGCCAAGGCCGGCAGAGGCAGCGTGAGCAGCGCGAGGAGGGCGCCGAGCGAAATAGCCTTCTTCATAGTGGTCTCCTTCGGTTAGTTACGAGCGAATATCGGCCTATACACGTTCGATGGCTTTAGCGGTTTCGCGCGAGCGAGCCGGACGCCCCGGTGCGCCGCGCTTACGTAGGGTGAAGCCCTTGACCACGGCATAGATCGCGGGGATGACGATAAGGGTCAGCAAAGTAGACGAGACCATGCCGCCGATCATGGGCACGGCGATGCGCTGCATCACTTCGGCACCCGTGCCATGGCTCCACATGATGGGCAGAAGCCCGGCCATGATGGCAGCGACCGTCATCATCTTGGGACGGACGCGCTCGACTGCTCCCGACATGATCGCGGCGTAAAGATCGTCACGCGTAAATGGCCGAGCCTCCGCCGCCCGTCGCTCCTTCAGTTCGGTGAACGCATTGTCGAGATAGATCAGCATCACGACGCCGGTCTCGGCCGCGACGCCGGCAAGCGCGATGAAGCCGACAGCGACAGCGACAGAGAGATTGAAGCCAAGCCACCACATGAGCCAAAGCCCGCCGACCAGGGCGAAGGGCACCGACAGCATGACGATCAGCGTCTCGGTGATGCGCCGGAAATTGAGATAGAGCAGGAGGAAGATGACGAGGAGGGTCACCGGCACGACGATCTTGAGCCGGGCCTTGGCGCGCTCCAGATACTCGAACTGGCCGCTCCAGGTCGCATAGTAGCCCGGCGGGAATTGCACCTCGCTTGCCACAGCCTTCTGCGCGTCGGCAACATAGCTTCCGAGATCGCGGTCACGAAGATCGACATAGATGTAGGTGGCAAGTTGTGCGTTCTCGGTGCGGATGCTCGACGGCCCTTGCGCCAGGCTTACCTTGGCGACCTGGCCAAGCGGCACCGTCCCGCCTTCCGCGGTCGGGATGAGAACTTGGGTGGCGATTGCCTCGGGGTCGCTGCGATAGTCGCGCGGATAGCGGATGCTGACCGTGTAGCGCTCACGCCCTTCCACCGTGGTGGTGACGGGCTCCGCTCCGAGCGCCATGGCGATCACGTCTTGGACGTCGCTGACCATCAGCCCGTAGCGGGCAAGTTGCGCGCGGTCGGGATCGACATTGAGATAATAGCCGGCGATGGCGCGCTCCGCGTAGGCGCTCGACGTGCCCGGCACCTTGCGGATCACCGCCTCGATCTGTCGCGCGACCTTGTCGATCTCGCTTAGATCCTTGCCGAACACCTTGACGCCAACAGGCGTGCGGATGCCAGTGGAGAGCATGTCGATGCGCGCCTTGATGGGCATGGTCCAGGCATTGGAAACGCCGGGAAACTGCAGCGACTTGTCCATCTCGGACACGATCTTGTCCACGGTCATGCCCGGTCGCCATTGATCTTCAGGCTTCAGGTTGATCACAGTCTCGACCATTTCCATGGGGGCCGGGTCGGTGGCGGTCGAAGCCCGGCCCGCTTTGCCCCAGACGGAGGCGACCTCCGGAAAGGACTTGATGATCTTGTCCTGGGTCTGCAGCAGCTCCGCGGCCTTGGTGACGGAAATCCCCGGCAGCGTGACCGGCATGTAGAACAGCGTGCCCTCGTTGAGGGATGGCATGAACTCGCTGCCGAGCTTGGAAGCTGGCCACAAGCTCACTCCCAGCACGACGATAGCCACGAGAATAGTTGCCGCCTTGAAGCGCAAGGCGAGCCTGATGATGGGGCGGTAAACCCAGATGAGGAATCGGTTCACCGGGTTCTTGTGCTCGGGGATGATGCGTCCGCGCACGAACACCGTCATCAGCGCGGGCACGAGCAGAACCGAGAGCAGCGCCCCAGCCGCCATGGCGAAGGTTTTGGTGTAGGCAAGCGGCTTGAACAGCCTGCCCTCCTGCGCTTCTAGCGCGAAGATCGGCAGGAACGAGACGGTGATGACGAGCAGGCTGAAGAAGAGCGCTGGTCCGACCTCGACCGCGGCCTCGATCAGCACTTCGGTCCGCGGCTTGCCGGGTGGTGCTCGTTCCAGTCGCTTATGCGCGTTCTCGATCATAACAATGGCAGCGTCGACCATAGCGCCGATGGCAATGGCGATGCCGCCGAGGCTCATGATGTTCGAGCTGAGGCCCAGGAGCCACATGCAGATATAGGCGATGAGGACGCCAAGCGGCAGAGTGATGATGGCGACAAGGGCGCTCCGCGCATGCAGCAGGAAGATGATGCACACCAGCGCCACGATGGCGCTCTCCTCGAACAGCGTACGCTTCAGCGTCTCGATGGCGCGGTTGATGAGGTCCGAGCGGTCATAGACGGCTTCCACGGTCACGCCTTCCGGCAAGCTCGGTGCGATCTCGGCGAGGCGGTCCTTCACATGCTGAATCACCGACAATGCATTCTCGCCGAAGCGCTGCAGCGCAATGCCTGATACGACCTCGCCCTCTCCATTCATCTCGGTGATGCCGCGGCGCTCGTCAGGCGTCAGCTCTACACGGGCCACATCCTTGAGCAACACCGGAACACCCTTGTCGGATTTGACGACGATTTGCTCTAGGTCGGAGAGGTTCTTGATATAGCCACGCCCGCGCACGGCAAACTCGGTCTCGGAAACCTCGACGGTGCGCCCGCCGACGTCCATGTTACTGCCACGGATGACATCGCGGATTCTTGAGAGGGGTATGCCGAGCGCTTGTAGCCGTCGCGGATCGATGACGACGCTATATTGCTTGACGAACCCCCCAACACTGGCGACCTCGGCCACGCCTTCGGCTTTGGCGAGCCCAAAGCGGATGGACCAATCCTGTATAGTGCGAAGCTCGGCGAGGCTCTTTTGCTCTCCGCGAACAACATACTGGTAGACCCAGCCTACGCCGGTCGCGTCGGGACCGAGGCTCGGCGTGACGCCCGCCGGCAATCGTTGCGCGGCGGAACTCAGATTTTCGAGCACGCGCGAGCGCGCCCAATATAGGTCGGTGCCGTCCTCGAAGATCACATAGACGAAGGACACGCCGAAGAAGGAGAACCCACGCACCACCTTCGATTTTGGCACGGTCAGCATTGCCGTGGTCAGCGGGTAGGTGACCTGGTCCTCGACCACTTGCGGCGCTTGGCCCGGAAACTCCGTATAGACGATGACCTGCACGTCGGAGAG
>JAENXG010000500.1 GCA_016649675.1 Methyloceanibacter sp. | reverse complement strand
CAGGCGCTTACGCGCGCGCTTGCAGGAAAGAACGATGGCGTGCATTTCGCGCTCTGCGTTCTTCGTCATCTCGCGCATGTGTTGGAGCTTCGTCTCCCTGTCCTTGTCGGTCTCAGCCTTCGTTTCGTCCCTGGCGGTATGCAGCGCCGCTGCGAATATTGCGCGCATTCCGCTGAGAACGTCGAGACCTCGAGAAGCCCGCTCCGGCAAGTCAACTACCTCTTCGCGTCCGAACAACCCATCGATAAAGCCATCAAGCTCCTGTCGTCGCATCAGTGCAAAAGCCGCTAGTCCTTCGCGTGTCGGCGCACTATCGGTACGCATTAGGCGGAAAGGTGAATTTCGATCTTGGTGGCGACTGAGCCGGTTCCACAAGCCCATTACAAGCGCGCCGATCAGCTCCCTGGCGGCGTCAACTGAGTCGAACTCCGGCAACTCGCCACCCCATAAGTCCTCCACCGTCTTAATTGGCGAGGCTGACATGATCGGCGTTGCGATGTTGCCGAGGAACCGCGTACGGACCTCGTGGAACGGCACCGGGCATTTATAGCGCTCCAGCAGAACGCGGACTCGCTCATCACTCGCTGGCGCCGGATTGGTGTGTTTCATCATCAGCCTAGTCACGACCGGGTGCTCACCTCGACGTATCGCTCGCTAGCGCCTTTCTAACGTCCGACTGGGAAATTCCAAACTGTCTGGCAATACGTGATGGCGTGACACCAGCCTTGAAGGCAGCCCGCACAGCGTTGAGCTTTGCAAGGGGCAAAGGAGGCCCGGCTTCTTTGATTGGCGGTTTGCGGGAGGTCTTACGTGATACGGGAGGCTCTCTTCCGCGTCGCTTCTGCTCAACAAGCACCGCTGCAACCAATCGGTCAAACTCTTGATCCGTCAGCTGCTTTATCCCGCTCGGTAGATCCTTCGGCAGCAAATACCGCGGTGACGAGGGCGCAGTAGCGGCGTCTGTGGTCGATGGTGCGTTTCGTGGAGGATTTGCCCCCGGCGAAGAAGGCTCTCGCAACGACGCCGTCGAGAATAGATCGGGTTCTATTGGTCGAGTGCGACCGCTCACCATACGGTCATGATGCCGCCACCAACGCTATGGAGCAACAGGATTGCGGGGCCATGCACATTCCGGTTGGCGACTTAAAGGGTGAAGTCCTCTGCTTCTTGGGCTTTGTCACGTTGCCGGCGTTCAATCGCGGTGAATTTAGCGGGCAACATGTGAATCGGCATGCCGTTTGACCCCCCAATCGGCTTTGAACATTGACCCCACCCTACAACCTGCAATGTTTTGAATCTGCATGAGAACCCTTGGTTGGTCGGGGGTCACGCTTGGATGCCGAAAGGGCTTAAAATTCAGCGCCGATTTACAATGGCTCTGCTGAGCCATATTCCCTATCGTCTGTGATTGTTGAGTCTTACGGCTTGGTTCGGCAGTTGGGAGGCACTGATGCTCGACAATCCGCAGATGACCGCCGGGCTGCTGGCCGCGCTCAAGGCGGCAGTGCCATTCGATGTCGAATTGACGCCAGAGGTGGTCAAACAACTTCAATCCCAAAATGCTGCCAACGCAGATCAGGTACGCCGCACCGTTTCGGACCTGTCATATGCCGGTGACGAAGGCGGCATCTTATGCCACATCGTTCCTCTCGATAAACGAGAAGCACTCTTCATCTCCCTGACTCATGTTCGGATGCCTCGTACCATGCCGCTTGCGGCGGCAGTCGCCGAGTACCAGAAGCATCGCGTGAGGAAGCTAAAGAAACAGGCGCACCTGCAGTGATCGTGCTCTACCAGGCAACATGGACCTGAACCGCTGGAGGTCACAAGCGGCTGGGCCGTTGCATTCCGGCGATATTCGTTAGACTACGTTGTCGACGAGGAT
>JAENXG010000098.1 GCA_016649675.1 Methyloceanibacter sp. | reverse complement strand
CCGTCAAGAACGTGTCCTACTGGTACGGATCGAAGCAGGCGCTCGACGACGTGAGCTTCGAAGTCTATCCCGGCAGAGTGACGGCGCTGCTCGGTCCCAACGGTGCCGGCAAGACGACGCTCTTCTCCCTGATCACGCGGTTGTTCGATGCCCCCACCGGACGCATCGAGATCGCCGGGCGCTCGGCTTCGGAATGGGGCGCGAAGGCGCTCGGCCCGCTCGGCGTCGTGTTCCAGCAGCCGACGCTCGACCTCGATCTCACGGTCAAGCAGAACCTCCGCTATTTCGCAGCCCTTAGGGGTCTCAAGCGCAAGGATGCCGACGAGCGCATGCTTCGCGCGCTGAAGGCCCTCGACATGGAGGAGCGTGTCCAGGAGCGCGTGCGCGCGCTCAACGGCGGCCATCGCCGCAGGGTCGAGATCGCCCGCGGCCTACTGCACAGCCCGCAGGTGCTTCTCCTCGACGAGCCCACCATCGGGCTCGACGTGCCGACGCGCTCGGCAATCGTGCGTCACATCCACGACCTCGCGCGCAACGACAATATCGGCGTGCTGTGGGCCACGCATCTCTTCGACGAGATCGAGCCAGACGACGATCTGCTCGTGCTCGACCGCGGCAAGATCGTGGCGCGCGGCAAGACCAAGGACGTGGTGGCCGAGACCGGCGCCAAGGACCTCGGCGGCGCCTTCAGGCTCCTGATCGGCGGCGACACCGAGGAGGACATCGCCGCATGAGCGTCATGCATTATGTCCGCGCCTTCAACGGCATCGTCTGGCGCGAGCTGTTGCGCTTCCTGCAACAGCGCGAGAGGTTCTTCGCGGCCCTGGTCAGGCCCATGATTTGGCTTATCATTTTCGCCGCGGGCTTCCGCGCGGCGCTCGGCATCTCGATCATTCCGCCGTACCAGACCTACATCACCTACGACGTGTACATTGCGCCCGGCCTGCTCGCGATGATCCAGCTGTTCAACGGCATGCAGAGCTCGCTGTCGATGGTCTACGACCGCGAGATGGGCTCGATGCGGGTGCTGCTCACGACGCCGCTGCCGCGCTGGTTCCTGCTCACGTCGCGCCTCTTCGCCGGCGTGATCGTCTCGCTCTTCCAGGTCTACGCGTTTCTGCTCGTCGCCTATTTCTGCGGCGTAGAGCTGCCGCCTTGGGGCTATCTCACAGCGCTGCCGGCGTTGGTCCTGGCCGGCATGATGTTCGGGGCGCTCGGGATGCTCTTGTCCTCGACCATCAAGCAGCTCGAGAATTTCGCGGGCATCATGAACTTCGTTATCTTCCCGATGTTCTTCGCCTCCTCGGCGCTCTATCCCTTATGGAAGATGCGGGAGGGAAGCCTCTGGCTCTATTACATCTGCCTCTACAACCCCTTCACCTGGGCGGTCGAGCTCATCCGCTTCGCCTTCTATCTCGAGGTCAACTGGCAGGCGCTCGGCATCGTCGTGGGCTGCACGGCCCTGTTCCTCGGGCTTTCGTTCTGGGCCTATGACCCGGCCCGCGGCATCCAGCAGCGGAAGGTCGCGACCGCAGCTGCCTAGGCGGGCAGGCTTCAGGCGCTGGTGAAATTGGCGGGATAGCGCTGCAAGAGATCGGCGTGGATCGCATCGATCGCTTTCCCGTCCCGTTCCGCCTGCGGCACCGCGATGGTCTCGACCGCAACCACGTGCGTCGGCCGGGGCGCGAGCAGCACGAGCTGATCAGCAAGCAGGATGGCCTCCCGGGCATTGTGGGTGACGAGGATGGCCGTCGTCGGCCGTGCCGACCAGACCTCGAGCAGGAGCCGCCTCAGCCGGTCGGCAGTCCGTTCATCGAGGGACACGAAGGGCTCGTCCAGCAGCAGGAGATCGGGCTTGGTGGCGAAGGCGCGGGCGAGAGCCACCCGGCGCGCGATGCCAAGCGACAGCTCCTGGGGATAGCGCGGCAGCATGTCGGCAATGCCGACGGCTTGCGCCAGCCACTCCAAATCCGACGGCCCGAAATCGGTAGCGGCGACCAGCTCGATATTCTGCTGCACCGTCCGCCACGGCAACAGGCGCGGCTCCTGGAACATGACGCCGATGCGGGCGCCCGCCGGCACATCGACCTCGCCGACGAAGCGGTCGTCCAGTCCGGCGACAATGCGCAACAGCGTGGTCTTGCCGCAGCCGGACGGCCCCATGAGGACCGTCATGCTCTCCTGCGCCACCTCGAGGACGAAGTCACGGATCGCCGGGACAAGCGTACCGTCGGCCCCAACGTGGGTCTTCTCCTCGATGCGGATTTCAAACCGGCTTGTTACGCCAGCGGGTCGAATGTCGTTCAATTGGCTGCACCAATAAATATTCGATTGCCAGCATGACGGCGACGAAGGCGAGCGTGTAGCCGAGGATGGCCGTCACGTTGAAAAGCTGAAAATTGAGATAAAGCTCGAAGCCGACGCCGTTCGACCGTCCAAGCAGCTCCACCACGAGAACGATCTTCCAGATCAGCGAGATGCCGGTACGCGATGCCGCCGCGAAATAGGGCTGCAACTGCGGCAGGGTGACGTTGCGGAACTTGCTGAGAGGCGACAGCCGATAGGCGCGCGCCATTTCGTCGAGGCCGGGATCGAGCGCGCGGGCCCCTTCGCGCAAGGTGACGATGACATTGGGGATCTTGTTGAGGGCGACGGCGCCGATCGCTGTGGCCTCGTTCAGCCCGAACCAAACATAAGCAAGGATGATGATGACGAGGGCGGGAAGGTTCAGCAGCACGATCAGCCAAGGATCGAGTGCGCGATTGAGCGCGGGCATCTGGCCCATGGCGAGCCCGATGGCGCTGCCGATCAGCATCGCCACCACGAAGGAGGCCGCTACCCGCCACAGCGTGATGCCGAGCTCGGTCACGAGGTCGCCATGCACGGACTCCTCGTAGATGTAGCGCAGCACCGCCGCAGGTCCCGGCAACAGCCGGCTCTGCGCGATCTCTGCCGCTATGAACCAGACGAGCAGGAAGCCGGCGACCGAGAGGACCGATACCAGAGGCCCGCGAAAGAGTCGGGCCCCGTGGATCGCCTCCGAGCGGGCAAAACCGACGCTCATTGCTTGCCGCCGTGCCAGAACGTGCCGGGAGCGAGCTCGGTGCCGGGCCCTACGAGCTTCTCGCCGCCGAGCTCGCGCAGGAACTGATAGAGGACCTTGGCATCGGCCTCGTTCTCGGCTGAGGACCGCTCGGGGATGCCTTCACGATAACGTCGCCGCAAGGCCTCGAAGGTGGCGTCGGTGAAGGTGGGATCGTTCTCGGACATCAGCGGCTTCAGCCGGTCCCATTCCTGGTTGGAGGTGGCGAGCAGCTCGTCGGCCTTCGCTGCTGCGCGCAGGAAGCCTTGCACGCCTTCGAGATGGTCCTTGGCCCAGCTGTCGCTGAACACATAGCCGACCATGGCCACCTCGCCTTTGGCGCCAAGCTCGCTCACCACGTCTTCAACTCCGATCAGCTGGGTGAAGCCCTCCGCCTCGAGCCTTGCCGCATAGGGCCAGAAGTTGAGCACGGCATCGAGCTCGCCCTGCTTTGCCCGTTCGGTGAGGAGCGGCGGGGCGCCGAATTCCTGCGTGGTCTCCGTCCTCAGGTCGAGATTGGCGGTGCGCAGCGCATAGGCCACGAGCAAGAGCCAGCTCTTGTCGAGCGGGCCGCCGGCCACGCCGAGCCGCTTGCCTTTGAGATCGCCCAGCGTTTTGATCGGGGACTTGGGGGGCACCATGATGGCGCCAAGCGCCGTGGTGAACGGCGCGAAAGTGAAGTCGGCGCCGCCGCTCCGCTCGCGCGAGACCCAAAGCCAGTCGGTGGCGATGATGTCGACCGAGCTTCCTTGTAGGCCGACTGCGGTCGCCTGGGTGCTGGCGAGCGGCACAACGTCGAGCTCGATGCCTTCAGCCTTGTCGAGGCCGTTGGCATGGATGGTGTCGAGCACCCAGCTGACGGTGCCGAATTTGAGTACGCCGACCTTGACCTTGCTCGTAGCCTCGGCGGGCGCGGCAAAGGCAAGGCTCGCTATGGCGCAGAGCAAGAAAGCTGACAGACTTGACCGCAACGGGCGCTCCTCGACGTTGTTATGGCTCTAATCCGATGGCGTTGGGGCTAACCAGGCGACGCGCGCACGCAGCTCTGCCGCCGCGGGTGCGGCAAACGCGGCCGTGACCCTCTGGCGAGGCCCGGGAAAGTTATGGCGCGTCGATCGCGAGAGTGGCGGCGCATAATCTACCGATCCCGGCGCACTTAGCAAGGTTCCATTGTCGGATTGCCAACTGTTTGGCACCACATTGGGCAAATGTTCCCGGCTCCTTTGCCACATCAACTCGGAGCCTTGAGCCGGTAACCGTGGCCCCGCACGGTTTCGAGCAAGTGATCGCGCCCGGGCGTGTCGATCTTGCGCCGGAGCCGCGCGATATAAACGTCGACGACATTGGTGAGCGGGTCCTCGCTATAGCCCCACACCTGGTTGAGGATGCGGGTGCGGGAGAAGACGCGGCCGGGCGCGCTCATCAGCAGCTCGATGATGGCGAGCTCTTTGGCCGTGAGCTTGATGGTGTCGCTGCCGCGCCTCACTTCGAGCAGATCCCGATCGAGGACGAGGTCGGCCACCTGCAAGATGTTCGAGCTCGGTGCGAAATTGTGCGAGCGGCGGACCAGCGCCTCCATGCGGGCGAGCAGCTCATCGAAATCGAAGGGCTTGGTGAGATAGTCGTCGGCGCCCGTCTTCAACCCTTTGATCTTGTCCTCCAGCGCGTCCATGGCGGTCAGCATCAAGATCGGCGTGTGGTCGCCCTCCAGACGCAGGCGCTGGCACACGTCATAGCCGTGCATGTCGGGCAGCATCAGATCGAGGACGATGACGTCGAACTCGCCGGTCTTGGCGAGGTCGACCCCCTCGGTGCCGGAGGAGGCGACGGTGACCCCATGATTTTCGGCGCGCAAGCCGCGGTCGATGAAATCGGCGACGCGCGGCTCGTCTTCGACCAGGAGCACGTTCACGCGGTTACCTCCAGGATTTCGGCCGGCAGAGCGACCGTAACCGTCGTTCCTTCGCCTAGACGGCTGGCCATTTCAATTCTTCCTTTATGCGCTTCGACGATGGCCTTGGCGACCGGCAGCCCCAAGCCGAGGCCCTCCTCGTTCACCGTCACGGCATTGCCGCCCCGGCGAAACCGCTCGAAGACCCTGTCGAGCTCCTCCGGCGCAATGCCGATACCACGGTCGGAGACGCGTACGGTGACCTCGCCGTCGCCGCTGCCGATCTCGACTTTCACCGCGCCCTCGGACTTGGAGTAGCGCACCGCATTATCGAGAAGGACGAGGAAGAGCTGCCTCAGCCTGGCGGGATCGCCACGCACCATGTCATGCGCGGTGCCGTTGGCGAAAGCGATATCGACGGCCCTGCCGTGGGCGATCACCTTGGCGTCGCCGCAGACCTTCTCCAGCAGGTCGCCGAGATCGATAGGCTGCAGGTTGAGGCGCGCGGCGCCAGCCCCTTGGCGGGCAATGAATAAAAGGTCGTTGACGAGGAGCGAGAGGTGCTTCGCTTGCTCGACGATGCGGAGGATCGAGCGCTTATATTCGACCACCCGCTTGTTCTGGCCGCGCAGCGAGATCTCGCCCTCGCCGCGGATGATGGTGAGGGGGGTGCGCAGCTCGTGGCTGATATCGGCAAAAAAGCCGCGGCGGGTCTCGTCGATCTTGCGCAGGGTTTCGTTGGCCTGGCGAAGCTCCTCAGTGCGCTCGGCGACGTCAGATTCGAGATTGGCGTGGGCGTCCTGCAAGGCCTTCTGGTGGGCTTGTAGATCGCCCGCCATGCGGTTGAAGCTCCGGCCAAGATCGGCGAACTCGTCGCGTCCGGAAATGGCAATACGATAGGAGAGGTCGCCTTCGGCAAGCTTGGCGGTCCCGCGCAAGAGTTCCGCGAGCGGCGCGCGCAACCCCCGCAACAGGAGCATCACGAGCGCCAGGGTGGCGAGAATGGCGAGTGCGGCATGGATCTGGCTTACGCGCTCTAGCCGACTCAAGAGTTGGGCAGCGTCGGCGTCGATCCTCACGACTTCAGCGGTTTCGTCGGCCACGGCGACCTCGATCAGGTCATTGAGCTTCTGGTCGATGCCCCCTTTCAAGAGGTCGATCAGTCTTTGCCAGGCGATGTCGGGACGGCCGCGGCTGCGCAGCTGCTCGACCTCGGCGAGCTGATCCAGAGTGTGCTGGAACTCCCCCTTAATCTGAGCCAGGCGCGCAAGCTCGGCGGATTCGGCTTTTTGCTCATCGGGCCCGACAAGGGCGAGCTCTTGCTCGGAGAGATCCTGCAAGGTGGCGAGATCGAAATCGATGACTTTGTGCAAATAGGCGGCGCCCAAGGGACGGTCAGTGATCCCGGTCAGAAGCGTGTCGGTCCAGGCCTTGAACAGCTGTTGGCTGTGGCGGGAGAGCTGCAGCTGGCGCTCGAGCTGATCATGGGCAATGCGCGAGCGCGTGAGATAGCTGTGGGACTGGGCGACGCCCCAATAGGCGAGCGCCGCTGCAGACAGCGACATGGCGAGAAGCAATCCTGCGGTGACAAGGAGCTTGGTTTGATAACGCATGATTATCGCAAAGCCTCGCAGGCCCGGGATAAGCAAGGAGGCGAATGGTGGCTCCCGCTCGGCCGATACAGGCCGGCCGCGGCGCCGGACAATATCTCGGCTCTCTATACAGCACTTTCCTTAAACCTTGACGGTGTCTTCCGGTCCACGTCATGATTTTTTCATCTTCGCGTCAGGTTCTTTTCATGGTTGCGTCATGGGGCAGCGGCGCGTCGCAGCCAGAGTTTTGGAAATACAGGCATTATTTTTGCCAAGGTCGGCAGCGAGAGATTTGCTAATCTCCAGCGACAAAAAGAATCAGACTTTGCAGGGCTCAACTCGGGGGGGCGGCTCTTGCGACATCATTCATACGCACTGCGCCGGGCGCAGCACTTGACGCTGTCGGTTGCGGTCTCCGCGCTGGCTGCGGCAGGGCTGACCATCGGCACGATAAAATCTGCTCTAGCCGAGTTCCAGATTCAGGAAGCCGACATTGAGAAGGGCGCGGTCCAACTTTCATATCGTGGCGCGGTTCATTGGGGCCTACCGGCGGTGGAGGAACCACCACTCGTTCAGAGCCACGAGTTTGAGGCTCAGTATGGTTTGACGAATTGGTGGCTATTCTCTTTCACGCTCGGCACCGATCAGCCTAATGGCGAGGATTTCAACGTAAGCTCGGTCGAATTCGAGGCTCAGTACCAGTTGATCAAGCGCGAAGGCGACGGTATCGCCCTTGCCATCCAGGGCGGATATGAGAAGGCCATCAACCATGGTGACGAGCAGAACGCCGATGAGATCGGCTTCGGCCCGATCGTCGAACTGGCCAAGGGACCGCTCCTGCTAACGCTCAACCCACTCTTCACCGATCAGGTGGGTGATAACCGGCAAACCGACAGCCTCGGCTTCGATTATGGCTGGCGCGCCGAATACGACTTCGCCAAGCACTGGGGAGTGGGGGTCGAGATGTTCGGCCAGATCGAGGATCTCGCTAATGCCGGCTCCTTCAACGATCAAAACCACAGCATCGGCCCAACCTTGTTCTGGAATCCCGGCGAGAGCGACGCCGACGGGGGCGAGGAGAAAGAAGGCAAGAAAGGCGACGACGAAGACAAGGTCGCCGTTCCCCCTGCGATGGAGTTCTCCCTGAACGTCGGCCTCCAGTTCGGGCTGACTGACGCAACGTCGGACACGGCACTGAAATTCCAGGGTGAACTCAACTTCTAGGAGGCAAAAGACCCGCTTCACGAGAGGTCTTCGCAAGTCACCCTTCGCGATGCTGAAAGCCGCATTTTTTGGCCTTGACG
This sequence comes from Methyloceanibacter sp., assembly GCA_016649675.1. Lineage (GTDB taxonomy): Bacteria > Pseudomonadota > Alphaproteobacteria > Rhizobiales > Methyloligellaceae > Methyloceanibacter. Next base: position 503 of record JAENXG010000098.1, on the reverse strand, counting down.
AAGGCCGGCCTCCGCCGCCATCTGATCCTTGCACCATGGTCATAAAAGTTCTCGGTTCAGCGGCGGGCGGCGGCTTCCCGCAGTGGAATTGCAACGGCCGCAACTCGGCTGACGTGCGTCAGGGTGCGGCAGGTCTCACCGCGCGCACGCAAGCCTCGGTCGCCGTCAGCGCCGACGGCCACCAATGGGTCCTGCTCAACGCCACTCCCGACTTGAGGCAGCAGATCAACGACACGCCGGAACTGCATCCCGACCCTAACGGCGGCCCGCGCAACAGCCCGATCAAGGCGGTGGTGCTGACCAATGGCGATGTCGACGCGATCGCGGGCTTGCTGACCTTGCGCGAAGGACAGCCCTTTACCGTCTATGGCAGCGCCCGGGTGCTCGGCGTTCTTGCCTCCAACAGCATTTTCGATGTGCTCGATTCCCGGCTGGTCAAGCGAGTCACTATGGAGCTTGGGCGGCCGTTTGCGGTCGAAGGACCCTCGGGCCCTGTCGGCATT
>JAENXG010000321.1 GCA_016649675.1 Methyloceanibacter sp. | reverse complement strand
TGGCTCTGGAAGACATCGGCTCGCTCTTGATCCGAGTAACAATCGCGTGGCTGTTTCTGAGTGGGGCCTGGGCTTCCGGGAAGGACGAGAGCGCGCGGAAATTCGTCACGGCCAAAACGGGCCTCGTGTTCAAATGGCGGCCTGATCTCTTTGCCCATGTGGGGATTTTCATGGCGGCCGCGGGTGGCCTCTCCGTTCTCCTCGGGGTTTTCCGCCGCATCGGCGCGCTAGCGTTGACGATCTTTCTCGTTCCGGCGGCGATGATCCATCTCGCTATGCGGCGGCAAGTCATGGCCCTCGAGGAAAAGCTCCGAGACGGGTTGACCGGCAAGATCAGCTTCTCTGCTCGAAACGATCTGGACGCTCTCGGCGATTTGGCGGCGCTCGGCCACTACACCTCCGCGCTGAAGAATCTGAGCCTGATCGGCCCGACCGCCTATCTCGTCCTGGCGGGAGCAAGGGCCCCCATGCTGATCGGGTTCGGCCCGGACTGGCAACTGCACGGCATCCTGACCCAGCTCTAGCGATTTACTCCACGATCATCGCCCGAAGCGTGTCGAGCCGGTCGGCCTCCTCTGCCGGCTTGTCCCAGCGGATGCGGTGGATGCGCGGAAAGCGCATTGCGACGCCGGATTTGTGCCGTGTCGAGCGATGCACCGAATCGAAGGCCACCTCGAAGACGAGCTTCGGCTCGACCTGGCGCACGGGCCCGAAGCTGTCCACCGTATGGTTGCGCACGAAAGCGTCGAGCTCCTTCAGCTCTTCGTCGGTGAAGCCGAAATAGGACTTGCCCACCGGCACGAGCTCCGGCGCCCCGCTCTCCCCCTCGCGCCAGGCGCCGAAGGTGTAGTCCGAATAGTAGGACGAGCGCTTGCCGCTTCCCCGTTGCGCATACATGAGCACGGCGTCGAGGGTGAGCGGCGCCCGCTTCCATTTGAACCAATGGCCCTTGGGGCGCCCGGCGATATAGGGGCTGTCGCGGCGCTTCAGCATCAGCCCCTCGATGCCGGTCTCTCGCGCGCCTGCCCACAGCGTCTCAAGCTCGCCGACCGAGGCGAAATCGATCACGGCGGAAATGTCGGTGCGGGCCGGCGCGTTTGCCGCATGCCAGGCTTCGAGCCGCGCGCGCCGCGCGATGAAGGGGAGGGGGCGCAAATCCTCCTCGCCCTCGAACAGCATGTCGTAGAGGCGGATATGGGCAGGATGCGACTTGAGCATCGCTCCGGTCACGCTCTTGCGATTCAAGCGTTGCTGAAGGTCGTTGAAGGGAGCGACCTCGCTATTCCGCATCACCAGCAATTCGCCGTCGAGCACGACGCCTTCGGGTATCGCCTCGACTACATCGGGGAAGCTCCCCGAGATATCGTCGCCGGTGCGGGAGAAGAGCCGCTTCTCGCCCCCTTGATGGGCGGCCTGCACGCGAATGCCGTCCCACTTCCATTCGGCGGCGAAGTCCTTCGGATCGATGAGCTGAAGCTCCTTGTCCTCGATCTGATGCGACAGCATCAGCGGCCTGAACACGGGCGCTGCCCCGACATCCGGCCGCGGGGCGGTGCCCGAAAGCCAGGCGAATAGCTCGAGATAAGGCGGGCGAAGTCCGTGCCAGACCTCCTCGATATCGGCGAGCGGCATGCCGGACCACTCGGCAAGCGCCGTCTTGGCAAGCCGCGCCGAGATGCCGACGCGGAGCGCGCCAGTGACGAGCTTCAGCAATGCCCAGCGTCCGGTGGCGTCGAGGTGGTCGAGCCAATTGGCGAGGAGATTTGGCACATCGGCTGGCGCCGCAGACTGCAAGGCCTCGACGATGGCGGCGAGCCTGGGCGGCTCCTGGGCGGCCCTCTGTGCCGGCCAGAGCAGCGCTATGGTCTCTGCCGTGTCGCCTACATAGTCGCGCGAGAGGTCGAACAGCACGGGATCGACGCGGGGCTGAAGCAGCTCGCTCAAGATGCGGCGCAGCGGTAGCCTGAAGAAGAGGCCATCGGTGAGCGCGGTGAGCACGAAGCCGCGGTCGGGGTCGGTCGTGCCGGCGAAATACTCGGCGAGCAAGCGCAGCTTGTCGTTGCGGGACGGCGTATAAGCGAGCCGGTCGAGAAGCTCTGCGAACGCCTTCACTGGTTCTCGTCCTCGCGGCCGATCAGCGCGAGCGCGCGGCCCCTGCGGCCCGTCGATTGGATGTGATGCAGCAGCGCGTCCTCGCGGCCATGCGTCACCCACACCTCCCGGGCGCCGGTCTCGGCGATGGTCTCCGTCAGCTCGTTCCAATCGGCGTGGTCCGAGATGACCAGCGGCAGCTCGACGCCCTGCTGGCGGGCACGTGCCCGCACGCGCATCCAGCCCGAGGCGAACGCCGTCACCGGGTCCGGAAGCCGCCGCGACCAGCGGTCGGCAATTGCGCTCGGCGGCGAGAGCACGATCTCGCCCTTCATCTCCTCGCGCTTGGCGCCGGTGGCGGCCTTGAGCTCGCCAAGGCGCACGCCGAAGGATTCGTAGAGCGCGCAGCATTCTTGCAGGGCGCCGTGCAGATAGATCGGCCGCTCGTATCCTGCCTCACGCAGGAGCGCGATCAGGCGCTGGCATTTGCCGAGCCCATAGACGCCGACCACGTGCGCCCGCTCGGGGAATCGCGCGCGCGACCTGAGCAGCTTCGCCACCTCTTCGCGCGCGTCCCCGTGCTGGAACACGGGCAACGCGAAGGTGGCCTCCGTGACGAAGAGATCGCAAGGGACAACCTGGTAAGGGGCGCAGGTGGGATCGGCGCTCCGCTTGTAGTCGCCGGAGACGACGGCGCGGACGCCCTTCCACTCGATCAGGACTTGCGCGCTGCCGAGCACATGGCCGGCAGGCACGAGCGTCACTGCCACGTCGCCGATCTGAAGCGTCTCGCCATAGGCGACCGCCTGAGTGCCTCGGCTTGCCGCCGACCCGAGCCGGAGCTCCATGACGGCAAGCGTCTCGCGGGTGGCAAGTACGTGCTCGTGGCCGGGGCGGGCATGGTCGGAATGCCCGTGCGTGACGATGGCGCGCTTGGCCCCGCCATAAGGATCGATATGGAAGCCGCCCGGTCGGCAATAGAGGCCTTTGCCATCGACCGTCAGCCAGGAGTCGAATCGTTCGGGTCTCATTTCTTCGAGCGCTGTGTAGAACAAATCACGGTTTTACTACCTGCGTTAGAAGTGCATCAGGTTGCACGCTATTTGGTTGCTACCCCTCTTAT
>JAENXG010000377.1 GCA_016649675.1 Methyloceanibacter sp. | reverse complement strand
CAATGCCGCTTGCCTCCTCACCTTGAATGCTCCATTGCCACACGCAGGTTTCGCGCGGCCAAGCGGCTGCCGATCTCGGCATAGAGGTCGAGGGCAGCGCCATCACGATGTCCGCGTTGGGTCATTGTGCGACATGAGCGGACGACGCGCTCATGTCCGAAAGGGGTCAGTAGCTGACGTCGCTGCGGCCCATGCAGTTGGTCCGCTTCGTGCCAATAGGCGACATCAGCAACTTAGACAAAAGATAAAGACCGGCTCGCGGCGGTCTCTCCGAAATCCAATTCATGTGTTCTGATCAGGCTGCTGCATCATGCTAGAGGCCGATGCCCTAGAAATCGCATTTTTTATGACAACACTCGGCCGTTAAGGGGGATACCATCTCATTCACTTTGCCCCTGCGTCGTGTAGCGGCGACCTGGGTTATTGAAGGACTGGCGTTCTTGGAAGGCGTCGATTGAATGAGGGAACAGGAATGATGCTGAGACGCGCGGGTCTTGGCCTCCTCGTCGGAGCGATCTTGATGGCTCCTTCGGTCGCTTCCGCCGCCCCCGCCCTCGTCTTCGAGCCCTATAACGGCACCGTCCTGTACGCCGAGGATCCCGATGCCCAATGGTTCCCGGCATCGCTGACCAAGCTGATGACAGCCTACGTTACCTTCCAGGCGCTCAAGGCCGGCACCGTCACGCCCGACACTAAGGTCACCTGCTCGCAGACCGCGACGCTGCAAGCGCCGTCGAAGCTCGGACTTCCGGTCGGCGGCTCGATCACGCTCGACGTCGCGCTCAAGGTCCTCATCGTCAAGTCCGCCAACGACGTCGCCGTCATGATCGCCGAGGCGGTCGCCGGCAGCCAGGACGCCTTTATCGCGCGCATGAACGAGGCGGCGCAGCATCTCGGCATGACCCGCACCACCTTCGCCAATGTCAACGGCCTCCCTGACGAGCGCCAGGTCACCACGGCCCGCGATCTGGCCAAGCTCGCCCGCGCCATTATCGTCGAGTTTCCTGAGCACGCCGATCTCTTCTCGTCGATCCAAGTGCAAGTGGGCAAGAAGACCATGCGCACCCATAACAGCCTCCTTGTCAGCTTACCGGGCGCCGACGGCATGAAGACCGGTTTCATTTGCGAATCCGGCTTTAACGTCGTGGCGAGCGCCACTCGTGACGGCCGCAAGCTCGTCGCGGTCGTTCTCGGCGAGCCGTCAGTCGCATCGCGCAACGACCGCGCCACCGACCTCCTCGAGAACGGCTTCAAGCGCTATTTCTGGAAATCGCTGTTCGGCACGAGCCTCGATAGGCTCGCGATCCAAGCCTCGTTGAGCGACAGCCCGACGCATCTGCGCGACAGCGTGTGTGGCGTAGCCAGAGCCAAGTCGAAGGCTAGACGGTCGGTCACGTCCAAGTTGCACGGACTCGACGCCCGGGGTAGCGGCGCCCCGGCGAACGCCATTAGCGCTAGCGAGGCGAATTGAGCGCCTTCACCGTCCCCCCGCGAAACGCAGAGGATGCGCGGTGATGCGCTAACTTAGTCGAGGGGTTGCGCTTCGATGCGATGATGCGGCGCATCCCAGGCAAATGAAGTGCATCGAAGGGTGCGGATCCGCTTTCCGCCCTTAAGCGGGCTTGACGTCAGGAAACTTCCGGTAAGCGCCGGTATGCGGACGTAGCTCGAATGTGCTCACACTTCCGGTTGGTGCCAGAAGCAGACTTTTCAGACGGTTACATAACGTGGCCAGGGTGCCTACCTCTTTGGAGAGATGGAGGACTAGCCATGATTAACTTCCTCGGCTGCAGCGCTCAGGGCATCGCAATCGCCAATGGCGTAACGACCCTCGCGCTTCTCGAGCATATGGTTGAACGAAAAATTCTAACCCGTGCCGATGTGCGAGACATTCTTGGAAGCGGCATCGAATGTCTGGAGCCCCGCATTAATGTTCGGACCGTTGCAGAGGCGGTCCACCTGATGCGGGACCAAATGCTGCCCCTATTCGCTGAATAGATTGACAAGCGCGAGCAGCGCTGGCTCGACGTCAGCCAGGTCAGAAGCTGACGCTTACGCTTCTCATCGGTCCGCTTCGTGCCATGAGCCGACATCATCTGGACGTCTTACCCCTCAAGCGCGACCACCAAGGCAATCGCAGATCGCCATAAAGAGCGCCCGCCCAAAAAGGCTACGGGGCTGCGGGGCAATGGTAAATGCCATGGTCCCGGCTAAGATGTAGAAGCTGATCTCACCCGCGCGCAACTCGTCCCCGCCGTTTTGTAGACACGAGGAGCACGAGCCCAACCTGAAGTTTGCTGTGGGGCCCGTGCCCCCGCTCACCAAATTGCCTTCGGTGGGCACCCGTTGGAGAGCCATCGAATCAAAATACGAAGCTTTTAAGAAAGTCTGAACGAAAGCGCTGCCCATGCGCCCGCCTCGGCAAAATTTTGTCACCCTTTAGTGCTAGCGTATTTTATGGGTCGCTACAGCAACGCTGAGCTCAAGAAATTCCGAGACACCAGCCGTTGTTCGGCCTGTGTCCACTACTCCGGCTGCCAGCTTTGGCTCGCGCTGCTGCTCATGAACGATGAGCTCGGCACCCCCTGCCCGATGTTCTTCCCCTGGTCGGCTGAGTCAGCCCGCAGGCACCACAGGCTGTGACGAGCAT
>JAENXG010000350.1 GCA_016649675.1 Methyloceanibacter sp. | reverse complement strand
CCCCAGCCCCGTCCCCCATTTGTGATGCAAAGCTAGCCTAGCCCCGCGCCAGGCTTCAACATTGTGCAGGGGCGCGATTCAAAACAGCGGACCACTGTTGCGCAAATGCCAATGGGCCGGATCGAGCGCTTCCCATACGATCGGATTCGTCCATTTCTCTGTTGTTGATCAATAAGTTACGATATTCTGATGACAGGTTGTGTAATTCTGAGTCCGCACGCAGACCGTGTCCGCTGGGACGATCCTAGGGCGTGGGGAGGCGAAAACTTTGTGCGGTCTTGTGGCAGTTCGGCAACGGTCCCGGCGAGCAGGCCACAAAGCGTGTCGGGGCGATTCACTCGGCCCCACGCAGACGCGACCGCCAAGTCGTTGGCCTTACAGGCAAGGGCGCCCCACAAAAGCGAGAGCGCTACCGCCTTCTGGCGATAGCGCTCAAGTCAATCGGGCGCGGTCCTCAGCTGAAGGACCGGCGAAGGCCGCTAACGGTGCAGCGACACACTCGCCGCCTGACGATAACTGCCGGACTTCGGATCGAGCTGCACGATGTTGATCGTGTGGCTCGAGCCCGAAACATTGATGCTCATGCGGCCGGAGAACTTGTCGCCGCTGATGACGGCATGAACCGTGTTGCCGCTCGCAGTCCCGCTCACGCTGCCGGCAGCGTCGTAGGTGCTCTCGCTCCACGAGCCGCTGATCTTGCCGCCGTTATAGTTGAGCTTCGAGCTGGTGTTGACTTTGTAGTCGGTGCCCGCGCAGCGCATGTTTTGCGACACGCTGGGGCCAGCGACGTTGTAGGTGACCTTGCAGCTCACCCTTTCGGCGTTGCCCTTGACCGGCGTTACCGTGCCGCCCCCAGACCAGTAGCCCTTCAGCAGATCGAATGGGTTGCCCGTTCCCTTGGGAGCAGCCTTCTTCGACGCCGTAGCAGCAGCCGAGCCTTTCTTCGACGCCGCATCGGCGTCGGCGGGAAATGACAAGAGTGCCGCGAGCAGAAGCGTGGCGATCGGCGTGAGCTTACCGATCGAAGTCGAAAACAAGCGAGGTCCCATGAGCCTATCCCTCTCGTTTATGTGCTGAAGGTTTAGCCCTGACAAAAGTCAGTGGCAATGAGCGGGCCGTTGCCGCCCCCCGCGCCCGCGTGCATCATGCAAAAAAAACCGGACCAGGGGAAGATCGATGAAGCTCTTACGTTATGGGGAAATTGGCCAGGAAAGACCAGGAATTCTGGATGCTGGCGGCCAGATCCGCGACCTTTCAGGGGTCGTGGGCGATCTCGCCGGCGTTGCGCTCGGGCGGGAGAGTCTGAACCGGATCAAGGGGCTCGATCTCGGCTCATTGCCCGTGGTCGAAGGCCGCCCGCGGATCGGGGCGCCGGTCGGCGTCGTGCCCAAATTCCTGGGCATCGGACTGAACTACCGGGACCATGCCGAGGAGACCGGCATGCCGATCCCCGAGATTCCTATCGTTTTTGCCAAGGCAAGCTCTTGCGTCTCGGGGCCTTACGACCCCGTGCTCGTGCCCAAAGGCTTCGAACGCATGGATTTCGAGGTCGAACTCGCCGTCGTGATCGGCAGCCGCGCAAAGAACGTGGCTCAGGCCGACGCGCTCAGTTTCGTTGCCGGCTATGCCATCTGCAACGACGTCTCGGAGCGGAGCCTCCAGGTTGGAGGGCCGGGCGAATGGATCAAGGCCAAGAGCCATGACAGTTTCGGGCCGCTCGGGCCGTGGCTCGTGACGACTGACGAGATCCCCGACCCACAGAAGCTCGATCTGACGCTCGATCTCAACGGGGCGCGCATGCAGACCGGCTCGACCGCGACCATGATCTTCGGCGTGGCGGAGCTCGTGAGCTATATCAGCAAATACATGACCTTGGTGCCGGGCGACGTGATCACGACGGGGACGCCTCCAGGCGTCGGCATGGCGCGCAAGCCGCGGGTGTTCCTAAAGCCCGGCGACGAGCTACGCCTGACCGTTTCCGGCCTCGGCGAGCAACGTCTAAAGGTCATGGCCGAGGATTAGGGTCCGCGCTTAGGCCAAAGCGCGTGGAAGTGGTGGACGGGGCCCCTGCCCTGGCCGATGTGAAGCTGATCGGCGGCGCCGATCGCCGCGGTGACATAGGCCTTGGCCTTCACCACTGCCTCGCGGAGCGAGGCGCCCTTGGCAAGCTCAGCGGCAATGGCCGATGACAGTGTGCAGCCCGTGCCATGGGTGTTGCTTGTCGCCACGCGCGCCGCTTCGAGCCGCATCTCGCCCTCTTCATCGAGATAGAGATCGAGTGCCTTGGGGCCTTCGGAGTGGCCGCCTTTGATGAGCACGGCCTTGGCGCCGATGCGCTTAAGCGCTCGCGCCTGCTCGCCCATCTCCCGCTCATCCCTCGCTTCAGCGCTGCCGAGAAGCTTCGCGGCCTCGGGCAGGTTCGGCGTGATCAGAGTGGCGCGCGGCATCAGGAGCGAGCGGAGCGTGGCGACGGCGTCCTCGTCGAGCAAGGCATCGCCGCTGGCGGCAACCATGACGGGGTCGAGCACGACGGGAACGCCCGCGAACGCCTTGAGCCCTTCGGCGACCGCCTCGATGACGGCGCTCGTGGCCAGCATGCCGATCTTGATGGCGTTGACCTTAAGGTCCCGGGCCACGGCCTCGATCTGCGCCAGCACGAAGTCCGGGGGCACGACATGCACCGCCTCGACGCCACGCGTGTTCTGGGCGGTCAGTGCGGTGATTACGCTTGCCCCATAGACGCCGAGCGCGGAGAAGGTCTTGAGGTCCGCCTGGATGCCCGCCCCTCCGCAAGAATCGGAGCCGGCAATGGTGAGAGCGATGGCCGTCATGAGGGCACTATCACCTCATCTTGCCAAACGCGAAAGCGGCCCGTCAGCCGAT
>JAENXG010000514.1 GCA_016649675.1 Methyloceanibacter sp. | reverse complement strand
GTTTGCGCTGTTCCTATGCTCGGGTGCTGGCGCGCGGGTCTTCCGACCATCATCCGATCTCGCTCAAGCTACATACCTTGCCGGGCGTTCAGGTCTCGGACGGACCCGTCACGGCACACGTTCGGCGCCCCATGCTGCGGATTCCGGTGAAGGCGGACAGTGATTCCGGTCGATCGCGGACAGCATTCCGGTGAAGGCGGACAGCGGCTCCCGTCGACGGCTTCATGGGGTCATGCGTCCTGCTTGACGTCAAGTCCGGCGCGCTTGGCGGCGGCCTTACGCAGGCTTTCGCCCGTGAGCGCTAACCGATGCGCGTTGTGGACGAGCCGGTCCAAGATGGCGTCGGCGACCGTGGGATTGGCGATCACCTCGTGCCAGTTCTCAACGGGCAGCTGGCTGGTCACGACGGTACTGCCGCGACCATGTCGATCGTCGATGATCTCCAGGAGGTCTCGGCCCTGATCCAGCGTCAGGTTGGTGAGACCCCAGTCATCGAGGACCAGCAGTTGGATGCGCGCGATGGTCTTGAGCAGGCGTGCATGCCGGCCGTCACCGCGTGCGAGTGCCAGGGCATCGAACAGCCTTGGCACGCGATGATAAAGAACCGAGCGATCGTTGCGGCACGCCGTGTGTGCCAGCGCGCAAGCGATCCAACTTTTACCGACGCCGGTCGGACCAATGACGATCAGGTTCTGATGCTGATCGATCCAGTCTCCGGCAGCGAGCTTGGCGAACAGCGCCTTGTCGAGCCCGCGCGGCGCCTTCATATCGACGTCCTCGACGACGGCGTTCTGTCGAAGGCCGGCGAACTTCAATCGACTGACAAGCCGCTTGTTCTCGCGTTCGATCGCCTCGCGGTCGACGAGCATGGCGAGCCGCTCCTCGAACGCGAGGGCGGCGACGTCGGGCAATCGTCGTTGCTCCTCAAGCGCCTTCGCCATGCCGGCGAGGCCGAGCGCAATGAGCCGTTGTTCGGTTGGATGTGTGAGCATTTTCGTTCCTTCCATTTCACCCGCCTGTGGGTCACATCTGCGGCTGTTCTCAGTGGTAGTAGCGAGAGCCGCGGATGTTGCCGTGCCGGATCGGCGGGACGTCCGGTGTCGGTTCGGTTGCGTAGGCTTTGTCGAGCCCGTGCTTGAGGATCGAGGCGATCGAGCCGTAGCTGGTCGCGCCGATGTCGTTGCCACGCCGCGATGCGGCTTCGAGACGTGTTACGCCGTAACTTCTGATGAGCCCGATAATGCCGAGGCACGACCGGAAGCCCTGCTCCGGATGGGGCTTTGCCTTCATGATCGCCTCGAACAGCGCGACGGTCGCCGAACCGACCTTGGCCGCCTCGCTCATCATCTTGGCCGGCGTCCATTCCGCGTAGCGGCGATGCGCGCTCGGCATGTGCTCGGTGATCGTGGTGTGCCGATTGCGAACGGCCGAGAACGCATGGCTCGCGACACGCTGGCCCTTGTGGAAGATCTCGACCGTCGCGCTGGTGATGCGCGTCTCGACGATCTCGCGGATCAGCTTCGACGGCACCGAGTAGTAGTGGCCGGCGATCTCGATGTGATAGTCGGGCGCGACGCGGGCCCGCTTCCATTCCGCATAGCAGTACGCCGCGTTCGGCAACGCATCGAGCGCCGGACGGTCGAGCGTCTCCAGCAGCTCGTTGCGGCTCTTGCCGACGCGGCGCATGATCTTGGCATTGATCGCCGCTACGCAGTCACGGATCGCGGCGTTCAATTCGGCCAGCGAGAAGAAGCGGCGATTGCGCAGCTTCGCCAGCACGAAGCGCTGGACGATCTGGACAGCGACCTCGACCTTCGCCTTG
>JAENXG010000092.1 GCA_016649675.1 Methyloceanibacter sp. | reverse complement strand
GCAGAGGCGGGAGAGCGGTGGCCTGCGCCATTGGGGCAGCGAGGACTATCGTCCGACGCTCGATGCGTGGAACGCGGACCAGCGCAAGCGGCGGGATCCATGAACCGCCTGTCGCGATGCAGTCCTAGTGCAGCGTGCGTTGGCTAAGAGCGGTCTCGGCGTCGCTTCTGATCCGCTTCACCATGGCCATGAGGCCGTTCGAGCGCTGCGGTGTCAGATGCTCATTGAGATGCAACTGCCCGAGCTTGTGGCGTGCGTCGATACTCACGATTTCTTCGGCGGTCTTGCCCGAATAGAGCGCAAAGAGGATCGCGATCAGCCCACGAACGATATGGGCGTCGCTGTCGCCGATAAAGTTCAAGCGTGGGCTGTCTCCGCTTTGATCGACCCGCGTGGCGAGCCAGACCTGGCTCACGCAACCTTGCACCTTGTTGGCGGCAGAGCGCTCCTCGTCGGACAGAGGCTGAAGCCTCCGCCCCAGCTCGATGACGTAGCGATAGCGGTCCTCCCAATCGTCGAGAAGCTCGAAATCGGAGAGGATCTCTTCGAAGCTCGCCTCGGAGCGCGTCTCGTTCAGCGTGTCCATGGACTCAATATAGGAGGGAATGACGGCGGCTGCGACCGACTTCGTAGGGAGGATCGTGCCGAAAGAATTGGGGCGCGCAAATTGGGAGGGAAAGGGCTTAAACCTTCCCAAATGCGCGCCCTTGGCAGGCGGGGGGGTCTGCCAAAATTCTCTTGCGGCCCGTCGAGGGCCTTGCAGCGAGCCTCGCCGCTTAAGTCCCGGCTGGATCGGGGCCGGACCAGGCCTCTTCGCGATCCGCAGGGTCGAGCGTGTCCTGTGAGCCGCTCATGTAGCTTGCCGGCTCGGAAGCGGTTGGCATCTCGGAACTCGATCCCGACGCCGAGGTGTCCTCACCGCCGCTTCCGGTCTCGTCCTTGATGAAGCCCATCAGCATGCGCGCGCCGAACTCCGCCTTTTGCACGAACACGCTGAAAGCGTCCTTGCCCTTGGCGCAGGTGTCCGGGTTGCGGTCGCAGAACGTGGTCACGTCCTTCACCGCTGCCTCAGCCGTTCCGTAGACTTCGCTGCGCTGCCGATCGTCGGTCGGGAGCAACAGGATAAGGACCGTCAGCCAAAAGGCCGTCCTTATGAGAAACATCATCGCCTTGCCCTCTCTGTTAAAAGGTTGCGGCTTGTCACCGCTATCGTTCCCCTCAGATGGGCAATATAGCGCAGAGAAAATAAGGGAGCTTCACTGCAATCAATAAAGTTTGAATCGAAAATTGCATTCGATTCTGACGATCACATGATTAGCACTTTCATAATACTTCACTATAGTTCATTCTTAATGATCGTCAGAATTGCATCAAATTTTAGATAATCCGCGGGACCCTGGGGGCTCAGAGCTGGCGATGGCCCTTGGATGTCTGGGCGGAGCTGCTGACATTCACGTTTTAAGCTTCCTTAAGCGCCAGCGTTAATAATAGGAGGTCAAGACAATCGGGGACGGCAGCGGCCATTGGTCCGCTCCGAGATGCGCGTGTTTGGTCGTGAAAGTATCCGCGGGCTTGCCGCCTATTTCAGCTCGCTCGTGCATGAGTCTGTCCGCGGCGACGTCCTGACGGCCGCCCGTCATCAATCCTTCATCGCGTCGCATCTGCTGGGTGGCCTGCTCGCGCTCTGCGTCTTCCCCATCTATCTCGTGGTGAGCGGCAAGCCGTCGCTGCTCAGCGCTGCCGCCTTCCTCTGGCTTCTGTCGCCCATCGGCATCGCTATCTTTCTGTCGCGCACCGGCAGGTTCGCCGCTGCCCACCTCGCCTCGGCGGCAAACTTCGCCGGCCTCGTCACCTACTGCGCCTGGCTCACGGGGGGGCTCAGCTCGTGGCTGATCCCGTGGATGGTGGCCGTGCCGCTAGAGGCGGCGCTCGCTACGGACCGGCGCATCGTCGCCTGGGCCGCTGGCGTTGCCGGCCTTGGCCTCACCATCCTCGGCTTCGGCGAATGGTTCGGCTATATGCAGGCGCCGCACACGCTGTCGCTGTCGCCGATCCTGCTCGCCTTCATCGGCGCCATTACGGCCACGGCCTATTGCGCCGCGCTCGCGGTGATGGTCCAGCTTGTGCACAAGCGATCGGAGAATGCGATTCGCGCGGGCGAGGAGCGTTACCGGCTACTCGCCGAGAACGCGACCGACATGATCACTCGCCACGACGAGAAGGGCCGCGTCGTCTTCGCTTCGCTCGGCGCGCAGCAGCTCTTCGGGGAGCCGGCGCAGAAAGTCGTCGGCGACGGCCTGCTCGAGCGCGTGCACGTCGCCGACCGGCCGGCCTACCTCACGGCGTTGTCACGCTGCCACGCCAACGGCGAGCCGATCGCCGTCGAGTTCAGAGTGCGCCGCGCGGGTGCATCCGACCCGGCCCGCTATGTCTGGGTCGAGATGCGGTGCCGGCCGATGCGGCCGCAAGACGGGAGCGCGATCGAGCGGCCCAGCACCGTCGCCGTCACGCGCGACATCTCCGATCGCAAAGCGCAAGAGGCCGAGCTCACGCGCACCCGCGACGAGGCCGAGAGCGCAAGCCGCGCCAAGACGCAGTTCCTCGCCAATATGAGTCACGAGCTGCGCACGCCGCTCAACGCCGTGATCGGCTTCTCCGAGATCCTCAATCGTGAACTGTTCGGCGCGCTCGGCGAGGCGCGCTACCGCGACTATGCGCGGCTCATCCATGAAAGCGGCGAGCACCTCTTGAATGTCGTCAACGACATCCTCGACATGTCGAAGATCGAGGCGGGCAAGTTCAAGATCGTCAAGGAGCCCTTCGACGTGGCGTCGCTGGTCAAGTCCTGTTGCGATATCATGCGGCATACCGCCGAGCAGAGATCGCTGTCCCTCATCGTCGATGTGGCGCCCGGCATACCGGAGCTTCCAGCGGACAAGCGCGCCTGCAAGCAGATGCTGCTCAATGTGATCTCGAACGCCATCAAGTTCACCGATCCCGGCGGTTGGGTGCGCGTCTCGGCCCGGGTTGTGGAGGGAAGCGTCGAGCTCGTCGTCGCCGACAACGGCATCGGCATCGCCGAGTTGGACCTGCCGAAGCTCGGCAATCCCTTCGTGCAAGCAAACAATTCTTACGACCGGAGCTATGACGGCGCCGGCCTCGGGCTGTCGGTGGTGAAGGGACTGGCGCGGCTCCACGACGGCAAGCTCGAGCTCGCCAGCACGCTCGGACAGGGCACGACCGCCACCATCCTCCTGCCGCTCGATAGCCCAAGCGAATCGGTCGAGGCGCTGCTGCAGACGCCGACGGTCTCGGCGGCATGAGCGATCGGGCGGGGGAGAGGCCGCCCCCGGCATGGGTTCTTGCGACGGTTCGGTCTGTTTAGCTTCTCTTTAGTTTCGGACCCCAAGATGGCCCTCGGAGAGGCAAGAATCGCCTCCCGGCCCCTTGGGATCCTTTGAGTTCACCGTGAGCGATGGGTGTAGTAGTGCCGCGTCTCGTGTTTCTGGCCTTTGTCGGCCTGACCGGAAGCATTATTTACAACGCGCTCTATCTGCAGGATCTGCATGGCAGCGCGCTCCTCACCGCGGCTTCAGCGCCGCGACAGGTGACAACCACGCCTGTGAGCCCTCCGCCCGTAGAGGTCGCGAAACTTCCGCCGCCGGTCAGCACCGACCTTCCGTCGCCGCAGGTGGAGGAGGGGGGACCGGAACCTCTGCTCAAAGCCGTCCAGCGCGAGCTGGCGGCGCGAGGCCTTGACGTCGGGGCTGCTGACGGCAAGCCGAGCGACAAGACGCGGGCGGCAATCTCGGCCTATGAGAAGGGTCACGGCCTCCCCGTCACCGGCGCAGCGTCCGACGACCTCTTGCGTCACATTCTCCTTGGCGACACTGTGCAGCCAAGCGGCTCGACCGGCTCGGTCGCCGCCACCGCCGACGACGGCGCAAAGACCAAGGAGGATGCAACCGTGACGGCCGTGCAGCAAATCCTCGCCGATCTCGGCTATGCGCCCGGACCCGTCGATGGCGCCCTCGGAGGATCCACGACCCGTGCCATCAGCGCTTTTCAGCGCGACCGCAAGATCGCCGCGACCGGGCGCCTCAGCCCTGAGCTTCTGCGTGAGCTCAAGCGCGTCACGGGACGCGACCTGACCAAGACGGCAGCTCGGCATTGAGCTCGGCCCTAGCTTAATCCCATGCGCCTCAAGAGCGAGATCTGGGTCAGGGCGTATCTGCGCTACTGCCAGGCGGCAGGCGTTCCTGTCGTGATCGCGCGGCGCGGAGACGAGGCCGCGGGTGCCATCTTCATTTGCATCGATCGGCTCGACGGCACGGTCTCCCTCTACGGTCCGGCGCCGGCGGGCCTTGCCGAAAGCGAGACCGACCGGCGGTGGGTGAGGTGTTTCGGAGCTCGCTTGGTGAGCCCAAGCGAGGCAGCCATCTATCTCGGCCGCCAGCGCGAGTTCGATCCCGACCTCTGGATCATCGAGGTCGAGGACCGAGCGGGGAGGCACTTTCTTAGCGACGAAGCGGTGGAGGACTGAAGGGAACGATTGACGAGAAGCGCGGTTAGGGCTTCGTTAACCTTACCGGCGTCTTAATAGGACAAGGCGCATGCAGCGCCCGCGCGCGGCGCGCCAGTCACCCGTGGAGAGCGAGAATGGGGATCATCCTGGAGTTCCGACGTAGCGAGGAAGGGGCAGTCCGGATGGCCACGCCCACGGAAGGCTCACTCGGCCAAATCATCATCTTCCCCGGCGTCAGAATCGATCGCCGGGTTCCGGGCGATACGCCCAGGCTGACGGACACGCCGTCGCCTCGGAGACGGGCCCAGCGCAGCCGGAAGAAATAGCCGGCGTTTCCTCAGCCTGATTTCGTATAGGGGCCGCAAGAGGTGGCCTTGAGAGCCTCCTCGGCGCGGTTTGCGCGGCTCCGTCCCTTAAGGGGAGCACGAATCAGCGCGATCCCTGCGGTCACTGGCGAATTGACCACGACGACCTCGTCGGAGGTCTCAGGAGCGTCGACGCTCGCCTCTTCCACCGTCTGATCCGACGCGGCGATGACGAGATCGATATCCGCCCGCTTCATGTCGGCGCCGGCAACCGAATAGAAGTTGTCGCCCTCGGGCGTGTAGAGGGCAATCAGCCAAAGGTCGTCGGGGATTGTCGCCTTGAGCCGGATCGGTCCGTTGGCAAGATCGAAGCGGCAGACGGCATAGAGAACGTCGGGCGCCATCATCGGCATCACCTGGCGACCGGGCGCTGCTGCGGGAAGCTCGATCATCGTATTGACAGGACCGAGCGTTGCGAGCCTCGCGTTGGCGTTCTTGGGGGCTAGCATCGGCAGCGTGAGCACGGCCACGATATGGATCAAGCCCGCGAGCACAAGGCAAAGCACGATATAGAGTCCGGGGAGCCTTACTCGCATGCTTTGCGCTCGATCTTGGGCAGGCGCTCGTCGGGAACGAGGCCGATGCCTGAGGAATCCGTGTCGCGCGGGTTGTAGATGCGCAAGAGCAGAAGGAGATACTGGTCCACATCTCCGCTCGGGAGCCAGTTTTCCGGGCGCGCCTTGCTGGCAAGGTTTATGCGAAACGTGCCGTCCGAGTGACGCAGCGCCTCCTCGCTGTTGAAGCTGTAGCGCTCGGAGGGATTCCCGATGAGCGCGCCATAGTCGTCATAGACGGCGATCGACCACCAGCGGGCGTTGAGCGGCAAGCCCTCGATCGAATACTCGCAGGACGAAGTGAGGCGGTACCCTTGGCTGTCGGTGCGGGCCAGGAAATACCGGGCGACGGTCGAGGTGAGCGGAAGCCTCCCGCTCCGCGCGAGATGGGCCTTGGTATAGGCGTCGGCATTCGGATTGCCTTCGCTCGTCCAACTCGTCCAAGGCCCGACCTTCGTCGTCGTTAACGTCGAGCCCCGCTCGATCATGTACCAGGCCGAGCCGATCCCGAGCAGCAGCGCGCCAGCGAAGGCCGCGATGAAGTAGGCGAGAGAGTGCATGGAATGGCTGCCCTCCTCACGCCAAGGCGTGGCGTGCGAGGAGCTGAGCACATGCGGGGCGTTTGGCAGGACGCTGGTCAAGCGGTCATTGTCCCTCGATACGAGGCCGAGCGCGGTAGTGTCTAATGGGGGGTGGGCGTACCGTCGGCCGACAGGGCGGTTTGCGGTTCAGCGGATGCCGAGGACGTGTCGTTGGCCGGGCGCGGCGCGCCGGCGGTATTCGCCGCCGAGGCGAGGCTCGGATTCGGTGACCCCGCTTGCGCCGGCGCTGCCGGGGCCTCGGCGCGATCCGGACGTGCCGACTCGATCGGGGTCAGGGTGCGGGCGGCCTTGAGCATGGTTCCGATCTTCTCAAGGATCTCCTTGGTTGCCACCGACATGTCCTTGACGCTCTCGGGCGCCGGCGCAGGAGCCGCATCGGCATTGGCGGTGGCGTTCTGCGCCGCCACGGCCGCTAGGCGCGCCTGTTCAGCGGCTTGAGCCGGATGGACCTCGATGCCCGGGATCTGCGCGATGTTGTCGGTGTCGTGCGCGGCGACCATGAAATTGTGCCAGGTCTGCGCCGGGAAGCTGCCGCCGGTCACCCGCGCCATGGGGGTGAAATCGTCGTTGCCGAGCCAAACGCCGGCGACATATTGCCCAGTGATGCCCATGAACCAGGCGTCGCGGAAGGCCGAGCTCGTCCCCGTCTTTCCGATGGAATAGGTGAAGTCAAGCTGAGCCGCCCGCCCAGTTCCACCGGTAACGACCCCTTGCAGCATGCTGTTCAGCATCTCGACCGACTTGCGCGCGAAAATTTGCTTACGCGGCGGCTCGTTGCGGTCGTGATTGTAGATGAGGTCGCCGCTGGCCAGCGCGCGGATTTCTTCGATGCCGTAGGAATGCACCTCGAGGCCGCCGGCAGCGAAGACCGCATAGTTGGTGACGTGCTCAAGCGGCGTCAGGCCTTGGTCGCCAAGTGCCAGCGAGCAGGTCTTCTTAAGACGCGTGATGCCGAGCTTGTTCATGGTGGCAAGCACCTTGTCGCGCCCGACGTCAAGGGAGACCTTCACCGCGATCGTATTGATCGAGTGGGCGAGGGCGTCCTTGAGCATCATGCGATTGCTCTCGCCGGCGGCAAAGTTCTTGGGTGCCCAATGACCGCAAGCGGCGCCACCGCCGTTGACCACGGTCGTCGGCGTATACTTTCCGGTCTCGATGGCCGTGAGATAGACGTAAGGCTTGAAGGAAGAGCCCGGCTGGCGGTAGGCGTGCGTGGCACGGTTGAACTGGCTTTCGCCGTAGTCCTTGCCGCCGACCAGCGCACGCACCGCGCCGTCATTTTCCATGACGATCATCGCACCCTGCTCGAAGCGCCGCGCGTGGCCGGATTGTGCGATCGTGCCCTCCAGCGCCTGTTCAGCCATCTTCTGCAGGCCAGTGTCCACGGTGGTGCGAGCGACGAGGATGTGGTCCTCCTGGCCCTTCATCAGCCGCTGCACCTCCTCGAAAGCCCAGTCGAGAAAATAGTCGGGAGTGTTGGATTCGCCCCGCTCGACGACCTTAGCGGGGTTCATGCGGGCGCCGTAGACCTGGCCTTCGCTCATGAAGCCGGCCTCGACCATATTGCTCAGCACCTCGTTGGCGCGGGCGCGGGAGGCGGCAAGGTTGACGTGAGGGGCATAACGCGTGGGCGCCTTGAACATGCCGGCCAGCATCGCCGCCTCGGAGAGGTTCACCTCGCGAATCGACTTGCCGAAATAATACTGGGCCGCCGCCTCGACGCCGTAGGAGCCGCCGCCGAGATAGGCGCGATCGAAGTAGAGCTTGAGGATCTCGGCCTTGGTGTAATGGTTCTCCAGATAAACGGCGATGATGGCTTCTTTGATCTTTCGGCTCAGAGACCGCTCCGGCGACAGAAACATGTTCTTGGCAAGCTGCTGCGTGAGCGAGCTGCCGCCCTGCACGACCGTGTCATGGCGGGCGTTGGCGGCAAGGGCTCTGAAGGTGCCCATGACGTCGACGCCGAAATGCTCGAAGAAGCGCCGGTCTTCGGTGGCAAGCGTCGCCTTGATCATGACGTCGGGGATCTCGTCGAGAGGGACCGAGTCGTCGCGTAGCAGGCCACGCTTGCCGATATCGTTGCCGTAGCGATCGAGGAAGGTGACGCTGTACTCGTCGGCGAGGTTCATCTTGCCTTGCGCGATTTCGAAGGCAGGAAGAGCGAAGGTGGCAAGGACGAGAAGGGCGCCTACGCCGAGCGTCAGTCCTTCGCAGGCGACCTCGTTGAGCGCGCGGACGAAGCCTTTCACCTCGAACTTGCCGAAGAACGAGGAGTAGCCGCTCCACCAGTCGCGGAAGCGCGTCCAGGCGCTATAGAGGCCGGAATCGATCCAAGAATCGATCTTCAGCCAATCGACCAGCTTGCTGCGGCCTCTACCGTTGAAGATGTCCCGCACTTTGCCCCGACCTCTTGCGCGCGAAACCGCTCCCAGCGGATTGGCATACCCCAATCGACCGCCCGGAGGGATTTACAAGTCGTGCAAGTTACACCGGGATTGCGGCCTTTTATAGAGGCTTAGCAAGGGTCGCAGGGCCGCAGGGGGTCATGACTTCACCTCGTAGCCACGCGCTTTCATGCAGGCGACATAGTCCTGGTCGGCTGAGCCTTTGCTGAAGCGGCTGAAGATGCTGAGGACCGAGGCGATGCCCTTGCGCTTCGTCTCGTCCT
>JAENXG010000548.1 GCA_016649675.1 Methyloceanibacter sp. | reverse complement strand
GAGGCCGGCGCCTATATCAAGACCTATTTCGAGCGCTTCCCCGGCATCCGCGACTATATGGAGGCGATGAAGGCCGAGGCCCGCCGCTCCGGGTTCGTGAAGACGCTGTTCGGGCGGAAGATCCACTACCCCGAGATCAACATCAAGAACCCGGGCTTGCGCGGCAATTACGAGCGCGCCGCCATCAACGCGCCGATTCAAGGGTCAGCCGCCGACATCATCCGCCGCGCCATGATCCGCATGGGACCTGCTCTGGCTGAGGCCGGGCTTGCCGCGCGCATGCTGATGCAGGTGCATGACGAGCTCGTGTTCGAGGCGCCCGACGAGGAGGTCGACAAGACCATGGAGGTGGCGCAGTCCGTGATGGAGCACGCGCCGGAGCCCGCGCTGAAGCTGCGTGTTCCGCTCAAGGTCGACGCGCGCGCCGGCGACAACTGGGAAGCCGCCCATTAGGCCCCTGCGGGCGCAAAAAATCCCGAACTTCGACCTATGAAGTCCGCTTCAATCGTCGCCTAGCATTGCTTCCGGCAGAGATCGCCAGCGGCATGGGCTGCCGCGACGCAGATCGCGACCGCAGGACCGCTCAACGCTGCGCAGGCAGCCACCGCGGCTGCTTCTGCAACCCCACAAGCGGCCGTACAGAACGGCTTGCCGAAATTGAACGCTGCTACCTTGCGGTTGGCCAACGCCTCCATGGCCATAGGATGCTTTTCAGCGCTGGATATTTTCATCTCTTTGAAGCTTGCTTGTATGATGGACTGGATTTTTGCCCTGTCTTCCGCACTCAGGCCTTTCCACTCGCCGGCGTTTACGTGGACGTCCATAGCTTCCTCCCTTTTGGTTGTAATACGAAATAGCGCACGCATTTAGGGAGGGCAAGGAAGACCGATTGCGGACACGCCCGCGACAGCATGTGCGCGCGGAACCACGGCGTTGACGACCTGTTACCCCCTCACGAAGTCAGCAGAAGGACAAACCCCCATGGCGAAATGCGAGCAGTGCGGCAACGACTACGACCAGAGCTTCGAGATCAGCATGGGCGGGCGCACCATGATCTTCGACAGCTTCGAATGCGCCATCGCGGCGCTCGCCCCCATCTGCCCTCATTGCGGCTGCCGCATCATCGGCCATGGCGTGCAGCACAACGACACCATCTTCTGCTGCGTCCATTGCGCCAAGCATGAAGGTGTCACCGGCCTGCGCGACCGCGATTAGCCGTTCCTCGTCACGCGTGGCTAATGCACGGGCGTGACCACGGCGATGACGTTGGTCTGCACCACGCCGTCGACCTTGGGCAGATCCTCGAGCACCGCCTTGGTCCCGTCCTCGGGCGTCGAGCAGTCGAGCCGCGCCACCAGCTTGTCGAAGGACAGCACCACCACATTGGCGAACTTGCAGTTCGCAAAACTAAACTCAGCAAGGAGGTTCCATGCGCCCGCGTTTCAAGGTTTCCAGCCTGTTTCTGTTGCTGTGCATGGTGTCCACGGGGGCGGTGGCGCTGCCGGGGCCGATGTCCGACGCGGAGCTTCTGACCAAGAGCGACCTCGTGGCGCTGGTCCGCGTGCTCTCCGTCACCTGCACTTCCATCACTCATGACGACTTCGCCAAGCAGGATGTTCGGAATTACAGCGCCAAGGTCGAGCT
>JAENXG010000190.1 GCA_016649675.1 Methyloceanibacter sp. | reverse complement strand
GCGAGCTGCTTGCTCCAGTGCATCGCGTCGGCGCCCCCAATCGTCAGGATGCGATCGATGATGCCCATGTCGACGACGTCACCTGTCAACTTGGGAATGAAGTCGGGGCTCCAGCCCTGCATTGGGTGCGGCTTGAATGCCGGATGGGCCGCCGCTGGGGAGCCGTCCGCCTTTCTTTCTTGCTTGATTCCGCTGCTGAGCATCGGCGCGTCTTCTGGCTCACACACGATGATCTTTGTATCCGGCCGTTCCTTAGCAAGAACGCGCGCAACGCCCTTCAGCGTGCCGCCGGTACCAAATCCCGTCACCCAGTAATCGAGTGGCTCGCCCTCGAAATCCGCCATGATCTCCCTGGCCGTGGTTCGCGAATGCGTGTCAGCATTGGCCTCGTTTTCAAATTGGCGCGTCAGGAACCAGCCATGAGCTTCGGCAAGCTCGATAGCCTTATTGACCATGCCGATCCCTCTTTCGGCGGCGGGGGTAAGCACCACCTTGGCACCCAAAAACCGCATCAGCTTCCTGCGCTCGATGCTAAAGGTCTCGGTCATCGTAACCACCAGCGGGTAGCCCTTTTGGGCACACACCATGGCAAGGCCTATCCCTGTATTGCCGCTCGTCGCCTCGATGACCGTTTGCCCTGGCTTGAGTTTTCCCGATCGCTCGGCCTCCTCGATCACCCCAAGAGCCAAGCGATCCTTCACTGAGCCTAAGGGATTGAATGCCTCGATCTTCACGAAGAGCTTCACCTCCGGGGGCACCAGTTTGCCGATCCTGACAATCGGCGTGTTGCCCACGGTTCCGAGGATATTTTCGAATTTGCGTCCCATTTTGTTGAACCCCTCTAGGAACGGACCGCGGTCCGGAAGCCTTAGTCGATGACGGCATGAGGTCGAGGTCTTGCAGACCGCAGGCCGCCGTGGAGCGCTTCAACAAGCCCGGTGTGGATATTTCATCCGACCTACTGATTGAATACACCGGACTCGTGGTCGCAGATGGAAACAAGTAGTGTGGGAGGCATTCCCATGGCTAACGTCCTTGATGAAGTGTTGGCGGCAAATCAGACCTATACCGCAGAGTTCGGTGACAGAGGCAGTCTTGCGCTACCGCCCGCGCGCCGCTTTGCGATCCTAACCTGCATGGATGCGCGGCTCGATCCCGCCAAATTCGCGGGCCTAAAGGAGGGTGATGCTCACGTCATCCGCAATGCGGGCGGACGCGCCAGCGATGATGCCATCCGCTCGCTTATCATCTCCCACAAGCTGCTTGGCACCAATGAGTGGTTTGTGATCCACCATACGAACTGTGGCATGGAGACGTTCACCGATGAGGTGATGCGCTTGCTCCTGAGACAGAGCCTCGACACCGCGAAGCTTGAAGCAGATGGTTGGCACGATGTGGGACGCGGGCCGGGCTCTACGGAGGGTGACTTCATTGACTGGCTGATAATCACGAATCAGAGCGAGAGTGTCACCAGCGATGTCCGGCGGATTAGGTCGCATCCGCTTGTACCCGACTCGGTGCCGATCTACGGCTATGTCTATGACGTGAAGAACGGCCGGCTGGTCGAGGTGCCTGACGCCACCAAGGTGGGCAGACCTGGGTGAGCAGGCAGCGGCCGGAGCGGACATCCAAAAAACTTTAAAGGCTATAAGGTTTGAGGCGGATGCCAGAGCTAGACCCGTCGCACATCATGCAAGTCGGTATGGGCTTCTTCGCATCGAAGACGCTTCTCTCTGCAGTCGAGCTAGGACTCTTCACCGAGCTCGCCAAGAAGCCGATGACGGGCGCGGAGATCGTCAAGGTCTTGGGTTATCGATGGGCATTACTTTCCCGCTTTTCGGTCAGAGGACGCGCGGCGCAGATTGCGCTCGGGGATTGCCCAGCGTAGTGCCATGGTTGCCGCCGACAACGACATTCAGTTCGCGCTGTCGGAGACGCAAGAGGTTCATTTATGAAGAAGTATCTTCCTCGCCGCCGCCCTAGTTGTCGCCTTAACTGCACCCTTGGATGAAGGCTTAACGGCCCCGACGTTTCAGCACCAGATAGGAGGCGAAATCTAGGGGTTCGGAGGCCATTGGCTTTCATGCCGTGCACCTCGTCTTCCCATCGCACTACCGGTCACCCTTTTGATACGTGCCGATAAGTTCTGCATTGGCGAGTCGATGGCCCTTCATCGCCAGCTCGATTTCGGGTTTGGTCGCCCTCCTTAGATCGAGCGTGATATCCAGCGCGTAGAGCTTATGGAAGTAGCGGTGCCGACCGATCGGCGGACACGGGCCGCCATACTCCGTCTTTTTGAAGTCATTCAGCCCAACCGCGGTGCCTTGCGGCAGCCCTGCCTTGCTTGCGTTTTCGGGCAAGCCCTTCGTGTCGGGGGGTATGTTGTAGACGACCCAATGTACCCACCAGCTGCGGCGCTTTCGGATCAGGCGCGTCAGGATCGTCGATGATCAGGACGAGGCTTTTCGTCCCTTCGGGCAACCCATCCCACGCAAGCGGCGGCGAGACATCCTCGCCTTCGCAAGTGTACTTCGACGGAATTTGACCGTCGTGTCTGAAGGCGGGGGAGTTTAAGGTCATGGCCATGGCAGCGCTTCCCGGTAACTTCATCGGGATCTCCGTAGCTAGCAGAATGCCCGCCAGCCTAAAGACTCATGGTATGAGTATAGCAACCCCATCAATCCACTCGGGTCTACCTCAATCCTTAGGGCCGTCCCGGTATAATTGCGATGTCGATACGAAAGAAACGTATTCAAGCGGAGGGGTGGGCATTCCTGCTTCGGGAGGCGGGATGAGATGAGCAAGGAACTCGATCGAGAAGCGTTTTCGAATTTTGTCAGAGCGCTCGCATTCGCTTCCCGTAAGCACAGTCAACAGAGGCGAAAGGATGCGGATGCATCGCCCTACATCAATCATCCTATAGCACTAGTATCTATCCTTGCCGTAGAAGCCGGTATCAATGACTGCGATACGCTCTGTGCCGCGCTGTTGCACGACACGATCGAGGATACAGACACGTCGGTTGAAGAGTTAGTCGAGGCTTTCGGTGGTCCCGTTGCCTCGCTGGTGCAGGAAGTGACGGATGATAAGCGATTGCCGAAAGCTGAGCGTAAGTTGCGCCAGGTGGAGCACGCAGCGCATCTGAGCCCGAAAGCTCGCCCCGTGAAGCTTGCGGACAAGATCGCAAACTTGAGGGACGTTGCCGACAGTCCCCCCGTCAATTGGCCGCTCGCACGCCGCCAAGAATATTTCGACTGGGCGAAGCAAGTCGTCGATAAAATTCCCGACCCTCCAGCGGGCTTATTGTCTCTATTTATGGCCATCTACGGTCGGAGACCTTGAGTGGCTGACGGTTTGGCGGCGAACAGTAGCATGACAAGTGATGCCCGACCTGAGCCACCCGAACGCGCCGCGGCGCAGATAGAAGGGTGGATTCTCGGCGTTCCGGGCTGATTTCGCGCGGGCAAAAGGAGCGCGATGGGCTCGAGCGCGCCGGCCCACCGGTTTCCCGACGCTCGAGCGCGTCATCGCCGCCATGTTTTGGATCGACGTCGAGGACAATTAGATTCGAGATCTCGCCGGTAACGATCCCAACATTGGCATGAGGCCAGCGCCGAAACCATTCGGCGACGTCGTCCTCAGTTGGCCGTTCATTGTGCAGATGCTCCCAACGAATGAGGGGCCGTTTGTCGCGCTCGCGCAACGGCAGTACCGACCATCCCCGAGCTCGCCTAGCTGCCTTGGCCGTGCCCGTCGGTTTGGTCATCGCTTCAACTGACCGGTCAGACGACCCGCGCTTAGATAACAGGAGGCTGACCTCCGACGCCGAACTCTGGTAAATTGCCGTGCTGCGTTAGGCCACCTCGTCATCATTATCGTGGCCTACTCTGCTGTGTTCCGTAAATAGCGTCTGCGTACCAATAGCTGTCGACCTGGACCTTTCCGGGGGTGGCTCGCTCGTAAACGACCGAGTTGCGCCGATCGGAGGAAGGATCAGGCGCAGCATCGGTGCGTCGGGGGGGTCCCATGGGTCAACTCAAGCTCATTGCTCCGACCAATGTCCTGTCGCCGCTCCGAGTAGCTCGAGTTTTGAAGGAAGAAGCAAGTTGCCACGGAGAGGCAAAAGCCGACAGAGGGCATAGACAATGCTCAGCCTGTCGCAAACTGTTTGGTCATTGCTGTCGGCGGTAAAGCATTTCTTGACTTCCGCGCCCCCATATTTAACGCGATCTTGAGGGGACATCTTTAAGGCATCAGACCGGAAGTCATCGCAGTTACCTGTACGTAATCATGAATAGTAGTTCCCGAAAAGGGAGAATATACCACGGAATAGTTTGTTCCGCGCCCCGGAGAACTTCATCGTGCTAGAGGCAGAACTGGCCAGTGAGAAAAACGGCACTCATCACTTACCAGCCAGAAGCAGTGAACACGCTACTCCCATTCTTGCTTGTATAACGAGCACAGCCTCCCTAAGTATCAGAGGAATAGTCAAGGCCGAACGTCTTGACAGGACCGGATACCTTTACAACGGTCCAGCAATCGAGTGCTAAGGAGAAAACTGTATGTTCGAACTGTACAAGCGTGATGAGTTGGTTTCTGTGTGCAGCACATTCGGCAGCGCACGGGTCATGGCTAAGCGCCATGCTAATCCGACTTATCGTTCCACATTCACAATCCGGGCTCCGCGGGCCTCCTACAGGGCTAGGCTCGTCCAAGGCGAGCGGGCCAAGTGGCAAAGGATTCGTTGATCAAGGAAAGGCTGGACGTCAGGGACTTGGACCCCCGGGCGGCTGGGCCTGTTACTGACGGCGTCATGCAAGAAAAAGGGCCGGGGTCGCGCCGGCCCTTTTCCGCAAAACAGTCCATTGTGAGTTAGTTTGTGGGTTACTTCCCAAGATGGCTCACAAAACGGCGCAAATTATCAAAGGCTGTTGAGGCTTGATGGCGGAGCAGGCAG
>JAENXG010000262.1 GCA_016649675.1 Methyloceanibacter sp. | reverse complement strand
CGGGTTATCAGAGTGAGACCACCGACGTCTGCAAGGACCCCTTTGGAGCACTCTTAGCTTTCTGTTGGTACCCGAACAATTGGTGGGAGCGGCTAATGCGAGGAATGATAGCCACGACCTGATCATGAATGCGCGAGGTGCGAAATAGGCATACTCCGATGCGAAAACCCCTAAAATAGGGAGAGTTCCCAGCCGAGTTCCCGCTGACAGCGTAAGTAGCTCCTAGAGGTAGTCCTTACGTTTGGAAACGACGGCGAATTTCTTGTCGAGCTTTATGTCGTAGCTCTTTCCGTCTTCACAGGCCGCGCCCTCAACTTCGTAGCCGTCACGATCAACGTCGATCTCCCGGACAGCCGTGCATCCAGCCGCGCGCAGCGCTTCAACGACCTTCGTTATGTCGTCCAACGAAGCGGGCTCGCCTCGAAACTTGCTACATCCTGCAAGCAAAAGCAGGACCAGCAACGAAATTCGCACACTGGCCATTATCAGCCTCCCTTCCCGCGCTGCGCAATCAGCCAACAAAAGGACGGCCGTGATCGTAGCGATGGGCCTGCTTATCGTTCGATCAGAACCGCAGGGGCCGAGACGACCATCAAAGGCCTACCCCTGTTCAAGCGTAATGCCTCTCACCGGCAAGCATTTGAGGCATGTCAACTCCGCCCAAAAAATTTGCGGCGAGCGAAATTCGGGATGCGCACCTTGCGCGCGGGTGTGTGAGCGTAAAGACGAAGGGAAAATGAAGGTTAGCCGGGCGATTGCACTCAAGGCAGCCGGTGAGTCTTTCCCCACATTGAGGTTGCGCAAGCGATACCACGTCAGGGACCGAGACCCTCTTGGGGCTCTTCGGCTCCGCGAACGAACTCAATATGAAGGCTCGCGACAAAAAGAGGCTCGGATCGTAGCCCCAACCCCACCATCATCAGCTCTGCGGACGGGTAGAGCTGTTGGCCGTCGACGGTGTAACCAGCGATGGCAGCTTGTCCTTAGCACCCTTTTGTCGTGAGGAGCGTAGCTGCCCCCTGAGCCGCATCGCCGCCATGTCTGCTTCTGGCACTTAGCGGACCAACTCGATGGCCGCTGTTATGTCAGCAACTGACCCAAAGCGGACAACCGCCTCACTACGTCCAGAACTAGGCCGTGTACTCATAAACGCGCAGCCATAGGCCGATGCAGGCGAGTGAGAAGGTCAGTCACTCTCCCGGCACAGCCTTCTCTCCGCAACGGAAAGTTACGTCCTTGCCCGGGTTCGGCAGGATTATGAGTTTCTGCCCCTTTGAGTGGCAGTATTGGCCCGCCTGATCGACGGCCGCGTTCGTGGCCTCTGTTCCACCTCCGAATAGGACAGAAGAGCTGCCGCGAGCGACGCCAACCATGTAGGTCCCAGGTGCAACCTCTTTCACTTGTCCTACATCGGATGTCGTGGCGCAGCCCACTAAGATAGGTACGATCCATAAGGTGATACGAACACCGCGCATCAGCTATCTCTACCCTTGTCGCCCCGACTTGCCCACTCTATCGCGCGGACCACGCCGTAAGCCGCGATGGCGATCCCGCCGAGAAGAACGAGCGTAAATCCTACGACGATTTCAAAGGTGTCTGCGCGTAACGTTTCAAGGAGGTCGAGGCCGGATCACCGCTGCGTGCGCCGCAAACTGCGGCCGGGCACGTAGCAAACCGGGATTTGAACCTTCTTTTCGGATCAACTACTGCGGGGTAGCTTCTATCTTCTCGTCGCGCCGCTGTCTTATGTAGCGGACGACGCGGGTCTGCGCCTCTAAGCCAACCTTGGAATGTCTCCTATTGATGCTAAAGCGGACCGACAGCGTTGCAGCGAGGATGTCGGCTAATGACCCAAAGCAGTCATTCGGGTGACACGACTGAGGATTCCTCCTGAACGATGACGTTACTCTCGTCGAGCCGGGCAGAGCCGCGCTAATTTTTTGGCTGTGATTTATTGAAGAGGAGCGCGTCTGGCATGGCAGACGCGACGCCTTCGCTGCACGCCTCGCCCAGCGGAATGCTGCGCAGTCGCGGGCAGCTTCGGGTGAGTGCCTCAATCGACGTATTCTCGGGTATGCGCACCCGCGCCAGGCAAACGGCGCCCGCAGGAGCCCATGCAGCCTCGAAGGTCATGCCGGGATCGGGTTCATCATGCTGAATTCCGGCCCTATCATAAAGATCGATCAGGGTTCCCTCCTTAGTTGTTGGCGCCCCATCGCCGCAGTAATCGGCACGGACCATGTGCACACAGGCATTATAGAAATCGCGCATCGGCTGACCGTTTCGCTCGCTCTTCCAAGGCTTATAACCGAAGCGAACACATTTTCCCTGCGCACCTGCGGTGCAGACAATTTCAAAGGCGCCCGGCGCATCGACTATGCGTCCGTCCGACAGCGCGCGGCCTGCGAGTGGGAAGCCTTGTTGGCGTCCATCGGGTCCTGGCTCACAAAGATTCCTCCAGCTCCCATCTTGGGCTTGTACCGAGAATGTGTGCAGCAGGATTTCGCCGTCCTCGTCCTTGGGATCGGTTTCGACGGCATCGATCCGCAGCGTCAAACCGTTGCTTAAAGCGAGTACCGCGCCGACGAGATCGTGACTTGTCAGAACCTTGCCATCGGATTGCAGCACGCGGAACTCTGTGCCCGAGACTTCGACAGCGCGAATCCCCTGTGCCATCGCCTGCTCGATTAAGACGCCCAGAAGGGCGCTTGCGGCGATTAATGTTCGCAACAAGCAAAAATACTGCTGCGGCATGCGGACCTCGGACCCCAACTCTACGACAGGCTCATTGCGTCTGAAATGCAAATCCAACTGGGTAAAAACCGGGTGCAGCAAGCAGAGTTGGCTCTCTCACGGCGAAGTCACGAGCAATGGTGAGGTCACTCGGCGGAGAGTTTGACCCCATTGGCAAGCGTGATGCTTTCGACACGCACGCCCATAGCCCCGGCACCATTTGCCGACATGCCGTTTGACCATAGGCCGTTTTGCCATAAGCCATTTTGCCATAGGCCGTTTTGAAATACGCCATTGTTCGCGACGCCATTCATGGCGAAGCCGCGTGATTTGGGTGCGCCCTTCATATCCTGGGCGGTAGGGGCGCAAGAGCTCTGTACCCAACCCTTCCCGCAGCCACCCTTGAGCTCATCCGCAGAGATCTTGCCGTCCTTGTCTGTATCGGCCCCGCCCCCAGCAGAGGCATAACCGGCACTAAGTAGCATCGCCAAGGCGGTAAAGGTTGCGAGCTTCATTGGACGTCCTCCTAGCCCCATCCTGGGCTTGTACCGAGAGTGTGTGTGCAGCAGGATTGCCGCCGTCGTCCTTGGGATCGATTTCGATGGCGAAGTAGGACCGCGGCAAGCGCTACGACGGTAATGGGTTGGGAAACTCCTAGAGTGCGCATTGGCATTCTCCTCAGACCCCGGTACCGACGCGAATATAGCACGTGCGTTGAACTGGAAGCGCTCGCTGGGTTGGTCCAGAGCCCAGCACGGCGGAAAGCCCAGCAGAAGGCGTTGTGATCACGATTCAGTACGGGAGACGGGTGTCCGCTTCTGGCACATAGCGGACGCAATTGCCTTCTCTCTCTAAGGTCTGAAGTTAGACGGAAAGCAGACTTTCAGCGCTTGCGCTGTTCGTCAGCGAAATGGGTGTAGAGCTTGGAGAGCGCCTTTGGTGCATTTCGCTTTCAATCCTGCCAAACTAAGCGAATTGACCGAAAGCCTGCGCTCTTCGGAGAGGGCATATGGGACACATTCGGCTTGGAAGATTGCCGGCGACCAAGAAATGGCAACAGGTCGTTGCGTTACTCTCCAGCGGTGCATCCCTTGAGCAGATTGCGGGGGCAAGCG
>JAENXG010000091.1 GCA_016649675.1 Methyloceanibacter sp. | reverse complement strand
GCGCCAGTCGAGCATGAGCGCGTCGGCATAGCCTGCGCGCTCGGCCTTATGCTTCTCGATGGTGCAGATCATGTAGAGCCCGGTCGCCTTGCTCTTGACCGGAGCCGTGCGCGGGTCGGGCCGGCGGTAATGGGCGAAGGTGAGCTTCAGGCCTTTGGTGCGCGCCGCCGGATCGAAATACGATCCCCAATCCCAGGCCGCGATAGCGACATTGGTCTTGGTCGCTTGCGCCGCGACGCCCATCTGCTCGCTGCCACGCCAGGCGATGGGGCGCACATAGGCATCGGTCAGCCTGTTCGCCCGCAACACCTCGCGCGCCGCCTTGTCGAGATCAGCCACGGAATAGGGAATCTCGAAGTCGAGAATCTTGGCCGACTCGTGCAGGCGCTGCGTGTGCTCGTTGAGCTTGAAGATGGTGCCGTCATAGGCGCGCATCCCCTCGAACACGGCGCTCGCGTAATGCAGCCCGTGCGTCAGGACGTGGACCTTGGCATCGCCCCACGGGATCATCTCGCCGTTCAGCCAGATGAAGCCCTCGCGCTGATCATAAGGGACGATCGCCATGAACATTCCTCCGCGAGCAAATCCGGCCTTCTTATGGGAGCCGGGCAAAGCACCAAGCGCCTTCTCATAGCACCCTGAACGGCAATTGCGCGAGCAGGCGGCGAGGCGTATCAAGGACGCGAAATAAGTCAACATGGCTGACATAACCGAGCGCAAAAAATAAGTCAACATGACTGACCTAAATGAGCCTCTGACGCAGGACCAAAAACCGCCCACTTCCAAGCGGCGCGGCAACGGCCGGCTGTCGCGCAAGCGCTCTTCCGTGCCCGAGGCGAAGCTCTTGGAATTCGCCGAGCTGCTGTTCTTCGCCTATCGCGATTTCACCCGCGACCCCGACGCCATCCTCAAGGATTTCGGGTTCGGCCGCGCGCATCACCGGGTGCTGCATTTCGTCAATCGCCATTCGGGCTTGCGGGTCGTGGACCTG
Organism: Methyloceanibacter sp.; assembly: GCA_016649675.1. GTDB lineage: Bacteria > Pseudomonadota > Alphaproteobacteria > Rhizobiales > Methyloligellaceae > Methyloceanibacter. The sequence continues at coordinate 7,807 of JAENXG010000091.1, read as the reverse complement.
CTCGACATTCTCACCATCACCAAGCAGAGCCTGAGCCGGGTGCTCAAGCAACTGATCGACCAGGGCTACATCGTGCAGCAGGCGGGAAGCCAGGACCGCCGCGAGCGCCTGCTGTTCCCGACCGACCGGGGACGCGCTCTGGCCGAGCGTCTGGCCGCGCCGCAGCTCGTGCGCCTGGCCTCGGCCCTGAAGGCAGCCGGACCGGGCGCCGAAGCCGCCTTGCGCCGCTTTCTCGAAGCGATGGTCAATGCCGAAGAACGGCCCAAAGTGTCCTCGATCATGGCCTCCTCTCCGGTCCCCCTCAAAGAGGGTGGCAAAGAGGGAGGGCCATGACCATGCCAACCCCGATCAAGACGCATCGCGGCAGCGGCCCGGAGGATAACGCGCCGCACATCCTCGTCGTCGACGACGACAGCCGCATCCGCGACCTGCTCGCCCGTTATCTGCAGGAGCACGGCTTCCGCGTGTCGACGGCCGTCGATGCCGCGAGCGCGCGCGCCACCATGCGCAGCCTCTCTTTCGACCTGCTCATCCTCGATGTGATGATGCCGCATGAATCGGGCATCGATTTCGCCCGCTCGCTTCGCAACGAGTCGCGCGTGCCGATCCTGATGCTGACCGCGCGCGCCGAGCCCGAGCAGCGCATCGAGGGGCTGGAGACCGGCGTCGACGACTATCTCGCCAAGCCCTTCGATCCGCGCGAGCTGTTGCTCCGGGTGAGCAATGTGCTCCGCCGCGGCGCCGGCTCGCCCGCAAGCGGCGAGGTGCGCATGGGGGAATTCGTCTTCCACATCTCGCGCGGCGAGCTGAAGCGCGAGGGCGAGACCATCCGCCTGACCGAGCGGGAACGGGAGCTGTTGCGCTATTTCGCGCAGCGGCCCGGCACGCCCGTCGCGCGTCACGAGCTCGCCAAGGGGGCAGACAGCGGCGGGGAGCGTGCGGTCGACGTGCAAATCAACCGGCTTAGGCGCAAGATCGAGCACGATCCCGCCAACCCGGTCTATCTCCAGACCGTGCGCGGCAAGGGCTACATCTTGTATTCAGAGTGATGGACGCCATCTCCGACGCCCGGACCCTTCCGCCAGAGCGCCGCTCGCTCTATCGGCGCATCTCTGGTGCCATCGGCGACCAGATGCCGAAGGGTCTCTATGCGCGCGCGCTGATCATCATCATCGCGCCGATGGTGCTGCTCCAGTCGGTGCTGACCTTCGTGTTCCTCGAGCGCCACTGGCAGACGGTGACGCGCCACCTGTCGACGGTCACCGTGCAGAACATCGCCATGCTGATCGACATCTACCGGGACTTTCCTCAGGACCCGAACGCAGGGACCCTGATCCGGCTCGCCGACACGGACCTTGGCTTGCGTGTCAGCTTCGCGCCGGGAGAGGAGCTGCCTGTTGCCAACTCCAAACCCTTCTTCGACCTCCTCGATTCGACGCTCTCCGACGAGCTGAAGCGCCAGATCGGCCGTCCCTTCTGGATCGACACGGTGGGGCGCTCCAATTTCGTCGACATTCGCATCAAGCTCGACGACGGGGTGATGCATGTCCTCGCCCGGCGCAGTCAGACCTATGCCTCCAACTCGCAGATCTTCCTGATATGGATGGTCGGCACCTCGCTCGTTCTGCTTACCGTGGCGATTCTGTTCCTGCGCAATCAGATCAAGCCGATCTTGCGCCTGTCCGAAGCTGCCGAAAGCTTCGGCAAGGGGCGCCCGCCCCCTGACGATTTCCGCCCGCGCGGCGCGCGCGAAGTGCGCCAGGCGGCCAACGCCTTCATCGAGATGCGCGACCGTATCGAGCGCCATGTCGAACAGCGCACCATCATGCTTGCCGGCGTCAGCCACGATTTGCGCACCGTGCTGACCCGCTTCAAGCTGCAGCTCGCCATGTTCGAGGAGACGCCCGAGCTCGACGCCATGCGCGCCGACGTGGACGAGATGCAAGCCATGCTCGAGGACTACCTGGCCTTCGCCAAGGGCGATTCCGGCGAGGAGATCGTGCGCGCCGATATCGGCGAGATCTTGAGCGAGGTGAAGAGCCAGGCGCATGGCGCCACGGAGGTCACGATCGAGGTGAAGGACGCGCCCTTGGTGGTTCCGCTCAAGCGCCATGCCTTCAAGCGCGCGGTTGCCAACCTCGTCAACAATGCCGCGCGCTTCGCCGAGCATGTGAGCGTCAGCGCCACGCGCCACGACGGGTCGCTGTGGGTCGAGATCGAGGACGACGGCCCCGGCATTCCTGAGGCCGAGCGCGAGCACGTGTTTCGGCCGTTTTACCGGCTCGACCATGCGCGCAATCAGGACTCCGGCTCGACCGGGCTTGGCTTGGCAATCGCCCGCGACATCGCCCGCATCCATGGTGGCGATATTGCGCTCAGCCAATCGCCTCTCGGCGGATTGAAGGCCGTGCTGAAAGTGCCGGTCTGATCGCGGCAGCCAAGAAAGACAGCGGGAGGAGACACTTCATGCGACGAGCGGCAGCGGCACTGGCAGCGGTCCTCGCCGTCTCCTTCACCGGACCGGCGGTCGGCGAATCGGAGATGGACCAGATTCAAGATGCAGAGCAGCCAGGCTCTCAGATCCAGCTCAATTTCGGCGGCGGCGGCGGGTTGCAGGTCCGGCGCGCGAACGGCGGGCCGGTGTTCGGCGGAATCGGCCGGTCCCTGTTCGGAGCGGGGAGCGGCGCGTCTGATGGGAGCGTCGACCTTCCGCCCGATCCTGACTTCCCTGTAGCGGGCGATCCGGTCGACAATGCGCTGCCCGGCGAAGGCCCCGAGGATCTTTCCGGTCCCGGCGACGAAGATCCGCTCCCGGAATAGACGCCAGCTCGCACCCGCTCTCTCACATCATACGGCAGCTGCAGGTGCGGGCCCTGAAGAAGGAGGCGCTGCCGGCTGCGGCGGAGCTTCTGCGTGATCGCCACGCTTCCAGCCGCGCGGCAGGAGCCCGCAGGCGACGCGGCAGAAGTCCTTGCAGGTCGACTCCATACCGGAGAGAAAGCGCTCGCCTCGGCGCAGTCTCTGGTCGAGGGCGGCCATGGTCCGGTCGAGCGAGGGTGACGGATCGTCGAGCCAGACCTGGAACACCTTGCCGTAAATGGCGGTGAGACCGGTGACGCGGAGCGCTCCGCCGGCGCCGTCGAGCTTGGCGCCGGCGCCGGCCAGCATCCAGTATTGCGACGCGAGCGTCGAGCAGAGCAGCGTCGCGCCCTCGCCCGGGCGGCAGGAGAGATAGGCAACGATGCGCTTGAGCGCGGACTTATAGGGCGCCATCACCTCGAACCGCGTCATGACGATATCGAACAGCCGGTCGCGCGGGCTCTGTGCCTCCCCCGCCGCTTTCGCTTTGCCCAAAACCTCGGCGTCAACCTCGGCCTGGAAGGCGCGGATGATGTCGCTCTTGCAGGTGAACTCGCGGCGGAGCTCGGACAGGCTGAGGCCTGCTTCCTGCGCGATGTCGGTGAGGCTCGTGTCGCGCCAGCCGCGCTTCTCGGCGAGGTCGAGCGCGGCCCGTACGGCTTTGGAACGTTTGGAGAAATCGTCGAACATGGGGGGTACTCCTTCGACGTCCAGCATAGGCGCTTTTTGCGGCCATCGAAAGACGCCGGGGCCTCACCCTTCGAGACGCCGCGCGTCTCCTCAGGGTGAGGAGCAGACTGCTCATGGTGAGGAGTGCCCGAAGGGCGCGTCTCGAACCAAGGGGCCCTTACGACGAAAGCTCGCGGGAGCGCTTGGCGGCGGCGGCGACGGCGCGGGCGAGAAGGTCCTGGAATCCATCCTTCCCCATGAGCACCTCGAGCGCCGCCGCGGTCGTGCCCTTGGGCGAAGTCACATTGGCTCTGAGCTCTGCCGGCGACAGGTCCGAGCGGCGCAACAGCTCGCCGGCGCCGGCAACCGTCGCCCGCGCCAAGCGGCTTGCAAGCTCGGGATCGAGCCCTGCGGCGCGGCCCGCTTCCGCCAAACACTCCGCGAGCAGGAACACATAGGCCGGCCCGCTGCCGGAGACCGCGGTCACCGCATCGAGCAGGCCTTCCTCCTCGATCCAGATCACCTCGCCCACGGCCTCGAGCAGCATGTTGCACTCGAGCGCCTGGTCGCGCGTCACCGCCTCGTTGGCGCAAGCGACCGTCACGCTGTGACCGACCGCGGCCGCCGTGTTCGGCATCGCGCGCACGATGGCGACGCCCGGCGGCAAGGCCCGCGCGAGACTCGCCAGCGTCCGCCCCGCGGCAATCGACAGCAGCACGGTCTTTTCGCCGATCAGAGGCTCGACCTCCGGCAGCAGCTTTTGGACGATGTCCGGCTTCACCGCGAGCAGGATGACCGACGGCGGCGCCGGCAGATCCGGCGCGGTCCCCGCCTCGATGCCGTGGCGCGCGATCAGGGCACCCACTTCAGGAGAGGGCGGCGCAGGGTCCTGGATGAAGACAGCAGCCGGGTCGAGGCCCTGCCGGAGCCAACCCTCAAGCAGCGCCCCGCCCATCTTTCCCGCTCCCACCAGGAGCAGCGGCCCGGCGAGGCTAAGTGTCATGCCGTTCCTTGCGTCTCGAGCATGGTGGCGGCGAGCGCCTCCTCCGCGGACTTGCCCGCCCACAATACGAACTGGAAGGACTGATAATAGCGCTCGCAAGCCTCAAGCGCAGCTTTAAGCAGCGCCTCGCATTGGCCGACATGGGTCTCGGCGCCAGCGAGCAGGAGCCCGTGGCGGTACAGCAGCATGCCGTCATCCTTCCACAGATCGAAATGGCCGAGCCAGAGCTGCTCGTTGATCAGCGCCATCAGCCGGTAGATCTCGTTAAGCCTGAGCTTGGTAACTCTGAAATCGAAGGCACAAGCAAGATGCAGGGCCTCGAGATCGTCCCGCCAGGTGAGCGAGATATGATAGTCGCACCAGGTGCCGGACACCGTGAGCGTCAGCTCGTCAGGGGCGCTGCGCTCGAAGGTCCAATCGTGAATGGTTGCAATATGCTCGACCATGTCCACCGGGTTGGTGAAATGGTCGTAGTTAGCCTGTGTGGTAGCCATGCGTGTCCTCTGTGGCCTCGGCAGAGTTCCGCGCACTCAACATGCCGCCGCGAATCAGCTTGTGAATCAGTTATATAACGGAGAATCCGGAAGCACCAACGTGGGTTGAGTCGGGTCAAGCGAAATGCTGTGGACCATCTAAAGATAGTTGTGGATTGATTGCGCCCCGCAAGCCGTAGAGCGGGGCCGATTCGCAATCCGGACGCCGGGCGTGGCGAAGCGGCCAGTCAAGGGCCTTTCTTCGGCTTTGTCGCGAAACCTCGCTGCTAGCTGCTGGCCTTGCGTTCGGCGAGCGCCGTCTCGAGCGTAGCGATGCGCTCCTTCAGCCGATCGTTCTCCTCGCGAGCCTTCTGGGCCATGGCCTTGACCGCCTCGAACTCCTCGCGCTGCACCACGTCGAGATCGCGCAGCACGCGCTCGGCCTGGGCCCGGACGACGCCTTCGATCTCTTTGCGCACGCCGTCTGCCGCGCCGGCCGCGTCGGTGATGAGCTTGCCGATCTCGTCGAAGAACCGGCCTGTGGTCTGCGTCATCTTATGGACCCTTCGTCGGTGCAGTTTCGTCCGGGGCGCACCAACTATGGGGTGCCCCAGCACCCGGCGCAAGCCGCCGAACTCTTCCGGGAGCGGCCTCCCGCGCCTTGACAGGCAGCCAATGGCGGTGAAGGGTCGCGGCGCATTTTACCGGACCATCGTCAATGGACCTCCTCGTCATCCCCTACCCTCTGATCGACCCGGTGGCGCTCCAGATCGGACCGGTCTCCGTGCGTTGGTACGGGCTTGCCTATATGGCCGGCATCCTGCTCGGCTGGCTCTATGCGCGCCGCCTCGTCTCGCGCCCGGACCTGTGGGGCGGCAAGCCGCCGATGACGATTACCCAGGCCGACGATTTCCTGCTGTGGATCACCCTCGGCATCGTGCTCGGCGGCAGGATCGGCTTCGTGCTGTTTTATGAGCCGAGCTATTTCTGGGCGAACCCTGCGGAAATTCCCGCGGTGTGGAACGGCGGCATGTCTTTCCATGGCGGGCTTCTCGGCGTCGTGGTCGCCGTCTATGTCTTCTCGCGCATCAAGCACATCAATCCGCTGTCGCTCGGCGACATCGCCTCGGCGGCGACGCCGTTCGGCCTGTTCTTCGGCCGGCTCGCGAATTTCATCAATTCGGAAGTTGTCGGACGCGTGAGCGACGTTCCTTGGGCGATGGTCTTCCCCGGCGCCGGCGATCTTCCGCGCCACCCGAGTCAGCTCTACGAGGCGGCGCTCGAAGGCGTCGTGCTCTTCATCATCCTGCGCATCGCCACCCACCGCTATCAGGCACTGACACGACCCGGCACCGTGTTCGGGCTTTTTCTCATATTCTATGGGATCTTCAGGAGCCTCGTGGAGGAGTTCGCGCGCGAGCCGCACGCCGGCCACCCCATGGACGTCGGCATATTCACGCCGGGCATCGTGTATTCCCTGCCCATGATCGCGGTCGGCCTGTGGCTCATCTGGCGCGCGCGGCGAGAGCCCGCTTTAGCCTCGTGATGGCCACGCAAGGGAAACTCGCGCGCACCGAGGAGACGCCGCTTGCGGCGAGGCTCAAGGAAGAGATCGCCCGCGACGGCGCCTTGAGCGTTGCAGCCTATATGCACGCCTGTCTCGCCGACCCGCACTCCGGGTATTACATTTCGCACCAGCCGATTGGCAGCGCCGGGGATTTCATCACCGCTCCGGAGGTGAGCCAGATCTTCGGCGAGCTGCTCGGCCTTTGGGCGGTCGCCGTCTGGCAGTCCATGGGCGAGCCCGGCGCTGTGATTCTCGCCGAGCTCGGTCCCGGTCGCGGCACGCTGATGGCCGACGCGCTCCGCGCCTTCCGGAGCGTGCCCAAGTTCCTTGCGAGCGTCACCGTTGCGCTCGTCGAGACGAGCCCCGCGCTGCGCGCGGAGCAGCAAACGACGCTCAAGGCGTCACCCGCGCCGGTCCAGTGGTGCAAAAGAATCGAGGACGTGCCCGCCGGCCCGCTCATCCTCCTCGCCAACGAGTTCATCGACGCGCTTCCCGTGCGCCATCTCGTGCGTCAGGACGGCGTATGGTGCGAGCGCTGCGTCACCATCGGACTCGGCGGCGCCTTCGTCTTCACGGCGGGGGAAGCCGTACAAGGCGATAGCCTGCCGCCGGCAGCGCTCGACATCGACGCGACCGACGGCGCCATCATCGAGACACGGCCCGCGGTGGCGCCCCTCCTCTCGACGCTTGCGGCGCGCGCGAGGCACGCTCCGCTCGCCGCCCTCATCGTCGACTATGGTCATGAAGAGACCGGCGTCGGCGATACGCTGCAAGCTGTCCACCGCCATCGCTTCGCCGACCCGCTCGCCATGCAAGGCGAGACCGACCTTACCGCCCATGTCGATTTCGCCGAGATCAAGCGGGAAGCACACGCACTCGGCCTCACCGCCTATGGGCCGATGCCGCAGGGCGAATTCCTGCTCAAGCTCGGTCTTGGGGCGAGGCGCGACCGCCTGCTTCGGCAAGCCCGCCCCGACCAGCAAGCAGCGATCCTGTCAGGCGCAACGCGGCTTGCCGATCCGCGCGAGATGGGGCTCCTGTTCAAGGCGCTTGCGCTTGCAAGCAGTGGGCTTGCGCCGCCGCCCTTCGGAGACATTTAGTCACCACCTCGCCGCCCCCATGGTTACACCCGACAAGATGCGGTTTTGCGCTTCAAGCCTCGAGGCCATCGAGGGCATCCGCCATGGATTCTTCACCCGCCAGGGGGGAGTCTCGGGCGGCATATACGCCTCTCTC
>JAENXG010000314.1 GCA_016649675.1 Methyloceanibacter sp. | reverse complement strand
CGCCATCACCTGCTCGGGCGTGCCTTCGGCCACGACCTCGCCGCCATGCACGCCGGCGCCTGGCCCCATATCCACGACATGGTCGGCGACGAGGATCGCCTCCTCGTCATGCTCGACCACGATGACGCTGTTGCCCATGTCACGCAGGGACTTCAGCGTCTCGAGCAGCCGCGCATTGTCGCGCTGATGGAGCCCGATCGAGGGCTCGTCCAGCACATAGAGCACGCCGGTGAGGCCTGAGCCGATCTGCGAGGCGAGGCGGATGCGCTGGCTCTCGCCGCCCGACAGCGTGCCGCTGGCGCGAGCCAGAGTGAGGTAATCGAGGCCCACGTCATTCAGAAAGGCAAGCCTTTCGCGGATTTCTTTCAGGATGCGCGAAGCGATCTCGTTCTGCTTCGGCGTGAGCGCCTCGGGCAGCGCGTCGAACCAAGCTCCGGCCTGCCGAATAGACATCTCCGTGACCTGGCCGATATGGAGGCCCGCGATCTTCACGGCAAGAGCCTGCGGCTTCAGCCGATAGCCTTTGCAAGCGTCGCAAAACTGGTCCGACTGATAGCGTGACAGCTCCTCCGTCACCCAGGCGGATTCGGTCTCCCGCCAGCGCCGCTCGATATTGTTGATCACGCCCTCGAACGGCTTGGTGGTGGAGTAGTGGCGCACGCCGTCGTCATAGGTGAAGGTGATCTCGTCCTCGCCCGAGCCGTACAGCACCACTTTGCGGAAATCCTCAGGGAGCGACTTCCACGGCTTGGTCGTGGGCTGGCGGTAGGCGCGGGCAAGCGCCTCCAGCGTCTGCTGATAATAGGGGGAGCTGGCGCTGGTGCGCGCCCAGGGGGCGATGGCGCCGCGGGCGAGACTGAGGTTCTCGTCGGGCACGACGAGGTCAGGCTCGAAAAAGAGCTCGGTGCCGAGCCCGTCGCAGGCGGGGCAGGCGCCATAAGGATTGTTGAAGGAGAAGAGCCTGGGCTCGATCTCCTCGATGGTGAAGCCGGAGACGGGGCAGGCGAACTTCGCCGAGAAGATGATGCGCTCGCCGTCAGTGCCCCGCGAAGGCGGGTCGGCGAACTCGGCGATGACGATGCCGTCGGCAAGTTGCAGCGCCGTCTCAAACGAATCGGCGAGCCGCGCGCTCATGTCGGGACGCACCACCACGCGGTCCACCACCACGTCGATGTCGTGCTTCACGTGCTTGTCGAGGGCAGGGACCTCGGCGATCTCGTGGAACTTGCCGTCGATCTTCACCCGCTGGAAGCCCTTCTTCTGCAGCTCGGCGAAGTCCTTGCGGTATTCGCCCTTCCGCCCGCGCGCGATGGGCGCCAAGAGATAGAGCCGCGTGCCTTCGGGCAGCGCGAGCACGCGGTCGACCATCTGGCTCACGGTCTGGCTCTCGATGGGCAAGCCGGTCGCCGGCGAATAGGGGACGCCCACCCGCGCCCACAGGAGCCGCATATAGTCGTAGATTTCGGTGACGGTGCCGACCGTGGAGCGCGGGTTGCGCGAGGTGGTCTTCTGCTCGATGGAGATGGCCGGCGACAGACCCTCGATATGGTCGACGTCGGGCTTCTGCATCATGTCGAGGAACTGGCGCGCATAGGCCGACAGCGACTCGACATAGCGCCGCTGCCCCTCGGCATAGATGGTGTCGAAGGCGAGCGAGCTTTTCCCGGAGCCCGAGAGCCCGGTGATCACCACGAGCCTCTCGCGCGGCAGGTCGAGCGAGACGTTTTTGAGGTTGTGCTCCCGCGCGCCGCGGACGGAGATGAATTTGGCGGTCATTCTGTCTGCAATGTCGGCGTGGCCGGCCGGTTAGACAAGGCCCGCAAAGACTTAGTCCCCAAGAGGGTCGCCCAGCAAGGGCAGGGGGCCTCCTCGCGGGCGCACGGCCTAGAGCAGCTCCAGTTTCCTTAAGCGGGATCGGATGGCGCCGGCTTTCCGGCCGAGCCGGGCGGCGATGGCGTCAACCGTCTCGCCAGCATGGTGGCGGCGCTTGAGGTCTTCCTCCTCCGCCTTGGTCCACGACGCATAGGCCTTGATATGGGTCTCCCTGATGGCAGCCAGCTCGGCGCCCCTGGGGTAGCTTGAGGACTTTGGGTAGGTGGAGGCTTTGGGCGAGCTGGAGGTCTTTGGGGAGCTGGAGTCCTTTGGCTCGGCCGTCGGGCGAGCGTCGCGCGGCTCTGCGCCCCCACGGCAGGCAGCAAGGAACGCCTCTTGCCTCTGGGCAAGATCGCTTGCGTCGAGGCGCGAGGAGGGCCCAAGGGCCGCTTCCGACGCCGCGCGGAACTCGGCATCCTTCTCGACCGCAAGCGGGTGCACGCGCAGCGCCCGCTCGTTCAGGCCGAGCAGGTGCAAGCCCGCCAGGCTGCGCAGCCGTGACAGCGCGACATAGCCCTGGCCGTATTCGAACGCGCGCGACAGGTCGATCACCGCAGCGTCGAGCGACATGCCCTGGCTCTTATGCACGGTGATCGCCCAGGCGAGCCGGAGCGGCACCTGCGTGATGCTCGCCCGTTCCTTGCCACCTTCGTCGATCTTCCACTTGGCCAGCTCCGTTAGGATGCGGCGCCCGGAGCGCGTCCGCACGCTCGGATGACCGTCCTCTTTGTCGAACTCCTCCACGACCCCGAGCGTGCCGTTGACGAAGCGCCCCGCAGGATCGTTCTTGGTGAACATCACGATGGCGCCTTGCTTGAGCTCGAGGGACTGAGGCGACAGGCAGCCGCGCATCAACGCCTGCACGAAGGGGTCTGGCCCCTTGGCGACCATGCCGAACCGTCGCGTCTCGCCGCCAAGCTTGGCAAGCTCGCTCTGGTTGATCTCGTCGACGGCGGCGTTATGCGTGAAGAGGCGCGTGCAGCCTGGCGGCAGCTGGTCTCGCGCGATCGTCCGCGCGGCGAGGCGCTCGCGATGAATGCCGAGGCACGCATTGTCACGGATGGCGGCGAGCACTTCCAGAAACGGCGTGTCGCTCTGCCGGTGCTGCTCCGACAGATAGCAGACCGTGGGAGCAAGATCGCGCCAGGCGGGCGAGCCATGGGCGAACGCCGTGCCATACGCGTCAGCTCCGTCGAGCGGCAGCATTCCCTCCGCGGCTTCTCTGCGGACCACCGGCGGCAACTGGAAGAAATCGCCGACCAGGACCACCTGCATGCCGCCGAACGGCGCCGGCGTTCCCCTGATATGGCGGCAGACTGCATCGACCAGGGTCAGGCTGCGCGCCGGCAGCATCGAGATTTCATCGATGATCAGGACATTGGT
>JAENXG010000553.1 GCA_016649675.1 Methyloceanibacter sp. | reverse complement strand
TTTCAGGTCTTGAGCCGTCAACGCCGGCTCAGTGAGCCGACCGACACGACGGAGAGGCTCTATTCAGTGGGTGTCGATCTTCTCAATGAGTTCGCCCAACCTGGTCCCTTCCGCCTGGTTGGCATGGTCGCTTTCGACCTGGTCGGAATCGAAGATCGGGTTCAACTCGATCTTTTCAGCACTTCTGCTCGGCAACGCCGCTTGGAGGCGGCAATTGATGAACTCGCCGAGCGATTTGGTACCGACGTCGTGTGTCGCGCCAACGATCTCACACAGCCACGAGGAGCGGGTCTAGCGCCGACACTTGACTTTCTGGACGACCACATACGCGGTTAGAGGGCATTCTGCCGCTGCAGCTTCGTTGACGTCCGAAAAGGGCCCGGAACCGGACATTCAACGGCGCCGAGTGAATGTCGCCGCGGTGCCAAAAGCTGTCATCGGGCGAGGGGGCTAAGCGGCCGCTCCAAAGCAAAAGTCCCACCGATCTGCAAGGCGGCGACCATCAGGCCAAGCGAGGCCGAGCGCCCGCAGCCCGTTGCGGGCTTCGCGAGATCACCTCTTCTATCCAGCCTGCCAGCGCATCCAACATTTCGGCTCTGACGTCCGCATCCTTGCGTCCCGAACGAGCGGGCACGTGAAAGGAATGGTCAGCATCCAGAAACAACTTGAGGGTAGCCCGCGTGCCGATCTGTTGTGTCAGCGCCTGTAACATCTGGGTGTCGGCGAGCGCATCACGCGTTCCCTGCAAAAACAGCATCGCAATTTTCACCTCGGATAGGTGATATCCACGCTCATCCGATGGTTGCCCGGGGGGATGAAGCGGGAATCCAAGGAACGCCAGACCCTGGACGCCGGGCAACGGTGACGCGGCTTGGGCTTGCGACGTCATGCGGCCACCGAACGATTTGCCGCCAGCGGTCAAGGCAAGCTCTGGGACCAACCGGGCTGCTTCGGCGACTGCCGCGCGGACCGTGGCTTGGGCAAGTTTCGGGGCATCCGGTCGCTTTGAGCCTCGCTCCATGTAGGGAAACTGATAACGCATCGTGGCGATGCCACGCTCGGCAAGTCCGTTCGCTACGGCTGCCATAAACGGGTGTGACATGCCGGCCCCCGCTCCATGCGCTAGTACGTAGCAGGCGCGCGCTCCGTGTGGCACTTGCAGCAGACCGGATACCCGCTGTGCGGCATCAACGGTAATGGTCACCGACTGTGGTCGTCTTGGTTTCAGCATTTCAAAGCGAGCGCGAGCGAGCCAGTTGCTCATCCACACTCCACGGACCGGCACCCGCAAAAACGAAATAAAGGAACACAAAGCAAAATAGAATTGCGAGCTGGCCACCGTTGAGCGTGGGAAAGAAGCCTTTGGGCGCATGCGCCATGAAGTAAGCGACGGCCATGTCGCCCGCAAGAAGGAAGGCCACTGGTCGGGTGAGAAAGCCGATCAATATGACAAATCCGCCGGCCAGTTCGAGTATCCCTTGGATGCCTAGCAGCGAGAAAAGGATCGGAGCTGGGTTAGGGGAAACCGGAAAGCCCAAAAGTTTCTCAGTTCCGTGTTCCAGGAACAAAAGGCCGGTGACTATCCGCAGGACGGATAGCATTCGAGGTGTCCAGTAGGTGAGGTCC
>JAENXG010000019.1 GCA_016649675.1 Methyloceanibacter sp. | reverse complement strand
GGGCGCCGCCTCAGACGTTTTGTCGGGCTCCTCTGCGAGGTCGCCGAACAGCTGGGTGAGCAGCGACAAGGGCCTGACCGGGCGGACGAGATAGAAGTTGAAGCCTTGCTCGCGGAAGCTTGGGATGTCGCCGCGCTCGGCAGGATCGATGATCACCACGGCCCGTTGCGGATGGCGCGCGCTCCGTTCCGGGCTGAGCAGGGTGAGGAGGCGCGAGGCACCAGCCTCCACGGCGGCGCGGTCGGTAAGGAGCCCGGTGAAGGGGACGCCGGTCGCGGCAGCGCCGGTGGCGATGCGCTCGGCGTCCTTCAGCCACACGCGGGCAACCGAAGCCCCCATGGCCACGAGCAGGTCGCCGACCAGGCTCGCTTCGATCGCGCCGTCAAGCACGAGCAGGACTTTCTCCCCCGCAGCCGGCTTTGGCCAGCCGGCGCCCAGCGTCGTGATTCGAGGCGGCGTGGCGAACGGCAAATCGACGGTGAAGGTGGCGCCCGCGCCCGGCACGCTTGCCACATGGATGCGGCCGCCCATCTCGTCGACCAGGCGCTTCGAGATGGCAAGCCCGAGGCCCGTGCCGCCGTGGCGTCGCGCCGGACCGGAATCCGCCTGCTCGAACTCGGCGAAGATGCGCTCAATGGCGTCGGGCGGCACTCCAGGCCCCGTGTCGCGCACGGCGAAGCGGAGCATCGTTTCGTCTTGGCCCGCATCGCGGGCGCCCCCGGGCGTGAGCTGCAGCGTCAAAGCCACGCCACCGCGCTCGGTGAACTTGATGGCGTTGCCCATCAGGTTCATCAGGATCTGGCGGATGCGCATCTCGTCGCCGATCACCGTCTTCGGCATGTCGGGAGCGGCGAGCCAGCCGATTTCCAAGCCCTTGTCGCGGCCGCGCGGCGCCAGGAGCTCGATCACGCCTTGCGCCGCGTCGGCGATCTCGAAGGGAGCCGCGCGCAGCTCGATCTTGCCGGCCTCGATCTTGGAGAAATCGAGGATTTCGTCGATTAGCGAGAGCAGCGTCTTGGCGGACGTCGAGATGGCGCGGGCATAGGTACCCTGCTCGGGCGAGAGCTCGGTGTCGAGCAGGAGCCCGGTCATGCCGAGAATGCCGTTCATCGGGGTCCTGATTTCGTGGCTCATGGAGGCGAGGAAGCGCGACTTGGCCTTGCTCGCGTCCATCGCCTGGTCGCGCGCCTCGGCGAGCACGAGCTCTGCCGCCCGCTGCTCGGTGATGTCACGGCCGACGCTTTGGATCTCGCTCACGCGTCCCTCGCCGTCGGCGATGGCGAAGTCCTCCCACACGAACCAGCGCGGTCCGGCCGCGGTAGTGAGCTCGATGGCTCGGCTGCGCCGCTCCTCGCCCAATTCCGGAAACGCCGTTTGGGGATCTTGATCGGCGTTCACGAGCGGAAGCGGGAAGGCTTGGCCGAGGGCCGCTTCGCGGGCGAGCCCGAACGTGCGGCAGAACGCATCGTTGACGAAAGTGAGCCTTTCGCCGGCGTCGCGGCGAAGAATCACGTCGCCTTGGTGGTCAAGGAGATCGCGGTAGCGCGTCTCCCGCTCGCGTACTTCCCATTGCAGGTCTTTCAGCGACTCAAGACTTGCATCGAGGCGATTGGCGAGAGAGGTGAGCCGGCCCGTGCCGCTTCGCGTCAACCGTGCTGCGACAAGTGCCACCATGATGGCGACGCCGACCACGAGCGGCAGGAGCGCAAGCGTGGGCGCTGCGCCGAGCGCGGCAAGGGAGACGAGGATCAGCGCCGCGGCGAGAAGTCCGAGGGCGAAGCGAAGTCCAATGACGCTGAAGCGGTCGGAGCGGAGATCGCGCGGGGGGCGCGCAAGCCTTGCGTCGACGGCGTCCTCGCGCGCGACCGCGCCCGCGCCATCGCCGCGCCGCTCAGCGCTTGTCTCTTGCTGTTCCTGCTTCACCTGACGCCGTTCGTTTGAAGCCGGTCGTTGCCGGCTGCTTCCCTCCCGCAAGCTAAGCAGAGAATGTTTGAGAAAGGCTTTAGCCGCCGGAATCTGCCCTATTTCCGTCGGCACGAGACCGAGCGGAGCCTTTTAGGCGGCGGCTTGCGCGACGGAGCGTCTCGCCGCGATAGCTCAAGGCCTCGGCGATGTGGATGCGGCCGACGCGTTCTTCCCCGTCGAGATCGGCTAATGTGCGGGCGACACGCAATGTCCGATGATAGCCCCGCGCGCTCAAGGCGAGCGCGTCGGCGGCGTCGCGCAGGAGCGTGAGGCCAGCGGGCTCAGGTGCGGCGATCTCCTCGAGCATGACCCCGTCGCGCTTGGCATTGGCGCGCATACGGGGCTGACCGAGCGCGGCATAGCGCTCGGTTTGGATGCGGCGGGCGGCGGTGACGCGCATCCGCACCTCGGCACTTCCCTCCGAGGCCTGCGGCAGGACGAGGTCGGCGGCAGAGACCGCGGGCACTTCGATCTGGAGGTCGATGCGGTCGAGCATAGGACCCGAGATGCGCGCCTGGTAGCGCTCGGCGCAAGCGCGGCTCTGCCGGCACACATAGCCGGGCTCTCTGGCGCGGCCGTAGCGGCACGGATTCATCCCCGCGATGAGGCAAGAACAATCAGCGAACATCCCCTTGCTCTGGGTTAAGGCGCGGAACCATGGCAAGAGTAGCGTAGACTGGTAGTTCTGGTCAGCGCGGATGAGGGCGGGGCGTGTTCAAAGACCTGTCGATGCGCATCTTCCTCGGCCACCTCGTGGCCTTCGTCGTCATCACGGCGGGCCTTGCGGCGGTCAATCTGTGGCTTACGCCGCAGACCCTCTGGTTTATCTGGGTGCTCATGGGCTGGGGCATCGCTGTCGCCACCCACGACGTGGCGCTCCTCCTGCGCAAGACGCGGCGGCGGGACCGCATCTTCATCGATCGAAAAGCGCGCGCCTTCGCCGTCCATCTCTTCGCCTATGTGGCGGTGGTGCTCCTGCTCTTTTTCGTCAACCTCACGGTGACGCCGCAGGTCTCGTGGTTCTATTGGGTGGCGCTCGGCTGGGGCGCCGGCCTCATCGCCCAAGGACTGTGCGTGTTCCGCAAGAGGCGGCCGAGGCCGGAACCGCAACCACCCACAAAGCAGCTTGAGACGAAGGCAGAGCCGCGACCCGGGCCGCAACAAAGCAAACGTGCGCAGCGCCGCAGAAACAAGAAGCGAAGCAGCTGACGCGCGCCGCTCCGGCGATGTCTCAGGCTTTCGGGATCAACGTGTTTGAGGGTAGCGTCGGATCGACAAGACGCGCCGCCTGCTCGGCGCCCGACACCGGCAGCGCTGACTTGTCGATCAGCCCGAGCTGAACGAGCATCGACGCCTGGTCCCAGTAAATGCGCTCGAACGCGATCTTGCCGCCCGCGAAGCCGACCACCACCACGAACGGGATCACCACCTTGCGGCCTGTGGGTGCGACGCCCGGCAGAAGCGCCGGCATCTCGCAGTCATGGGTGAAGCGGATGATAATCTCATCGACCACTTGGGTCTCGCCGACGGTGCGCGAGACCGGTGTGATCTCCGTGTCCTCGGGCCAGTGACCGATGAACCAAGTCTCGTAGAAGCGCCGCACCTCGTCCTGCCCATGGCCTCCGGTCATGGTCGGCACATGCGTCACATGCGGTGCCTCACCCATGGTCGCCATGGTCGCTTCGATGTCGCGGGTCTTGAACTCGGCATCGGTATGGGCGTCGAACACTGCACCCAACCCCTTGGGATCGGCACTCATCGCGCCTTCTTCCGCTTCTCGGCCGCAACCTTCTTCTCGATCACGTCCCAGATCATGGCGGCGATGTCGGGCCCGCCGAACTCAGCCACTTGCCTGATGCCGGTGGGCGAGGTGACGTTGATCTCGGTGAGATAGTTGCCGATCACGTCGATGCCGGCGAAGATCAGCCCGCGCTTCTTCAACTCGGGCCCGAGCCGCGCGCAGATCTCCTTGTCGCGCTTGGTGAGCGTCGTGGCCATCGCCTTGCCGCCCACATGCAGGTTCGAGCGCGTCTCGTCGGCGGCCGGCACGCGGTTGATGGCGCCGGCGAACTCCCCGTCGACGAGGATGATGCGCTTGTCGCCTTTGCGCACGGCGGGCACGTAGCGCTGCACCATGATCGGCTCGCGGAAAGTCATGCCCATGAGCTCGATCAGCGAGTTGAGATTGGTGTCGCCCGGCGGGATGCGGAAGATCGCGGCCCCGCCGTTCCCGTAAAGCGGCTTCACCACGATGTCCTTGTGCTCATCGCGGAAGGCGCGGATCTGATCGGGCGAGCGGGTGACGAGCGTCGGCGGCATCAGATCGAGAAAGTCGAGCACGAACACCTTCTCAGGCGAATTGCGCACGCTCGCGGGATCGTTGACCACGAGCGTCTTGGGCTGGAGGCGCTCCAAGAGATGGGTGGTGGTGATATAGGCCATGTCGAAGGGCGGATCCTGGCGGAGATGCACCACGTCGTACGCGGCGAGGTCCACGCTGCGGGGATGCGCCAGCCGGTAGTGGTCGCCGGGGCTGTCCTCGACGGTCAGGCTGTGGCCGGTCGCCATCAGCTTGCCGTCGCGCAGCGAAAGATTGTCGGGCGTGTAATAGAACACGTCGTGGCCGCGCCACTGCGCCTCGAGCAGAAGCGCGAAGGTGGAATCGCCCCTGATATCGATGCGCTCGATGGGGTCCATCTGGAAGGCGACCTTGAGAGCCATGGCGCTCTTATAGGCAGAGTCTCGCTAAAGGGGAATTGCGGCGCGCCCGGCTTGTCACACAGGAAATGCGTTCTCGATGTGCTGAGGCCACCTCCAGGGCGCCGCCAGCACCACGTCGAAGGCGATGTCGTGGTTGGAGAAGTCGGGATGCCCGGCGAGCCAATATTGCGCGGCCCTGACGATGCGCCGCCGCTGTCTGGCGGGCAGCGTCCACGCCGCGTCTTCCGTGGTCTTCCGCCGCTTCACCTCGATAAAGGCGAGCCGCTTGCCCTTGAGCGCCACGAGGTCGATCTCGCCCACCGGGGTCTTGTAGCGCTGCGCGACGATGCGGTGACCCTTGAGGCGGAGTAGCAGCCCCGCGACCGCCTCGGCGAACCGCCCGCTGCGATAGGCCCTGACCCGCTTAGGTCTCATGGTCAATCGCGCTTGCGGTCAAGCGTGAGCCCGAGCTCGTAGACGCGGGCGCGCTTGACTTGCAGCACCTCCGCGACAGAGCGCACGGCGTCGCGGAAGCTTTCCACCTTAAGCGCCTTCTTGAGCTGCTCCACGATCCGCTCGTCGCTGAGCTCAGCCTCATTTTCCGCAGGCGGCGCGACCACCACAACGAACTCGCCCTTCAGCGTCTCGCTATTCGAGAGTTCACCGGCGAGCCGGTCGAGGGTCCCACGCGTCACGGTCTCATGCAGCTTGGTCAGCTCTTTGGCGATGGCCACCTCGCGTGGTCCCAGCACCTCCGCCATGTCGGCGAGGCTTTTTGCAAGGCGAGGGGCGGTTTCGAAAATGAGCAGCGTCGCCGGCACGGTGGCAAGCTCGGCAAGGCGCGTCCGGCGCGCGCCCGATTTCGGCGGCAGGAAGCCGGCAAAGAGGAACGTGTCGGTCGGCAACCCTGCGCTGGTCAGAGCGGCGAGTGCCGCCGATGGGCCCGGGATGCTCGTCACCAGGAGCCCAGCGTCCAGGGCTTCGCGCACGAGCTTGTAGCCGGGGTCGGAGATGAGCGGCGTTCCCGCATCGGAGACGAGCGCCACCGAACGACCGGCCTTGATGTGGGCGAGCAGCCGCGGCCTTTCGCGTTCGGCATTATGCTCGTGATAGGGAGCGAGCTTGGCCCTGATGCCGAAATGGGTGAGCAGCTTCTGGCTGTGACGCGTGTCCTCGGCGGCGATCAGATCGGCGCGGGCGAGCACCGCGAGCGCACGAAGCGAGATGTCGGAGAGATTGCCGATCGGCGTCGCTACGAGATAGAGGCCGGGCGGCAGCGGCCGGTCAATCAGCTCGCGAATCACCTCGCTCGCGCGCTCCGCCGTGCCCAGCGCCGCAACCGCAGCCCGCTCCTCATCCCGATGGTCTTGCACCCGCGTAGCCCGCGTTTTTAGGCCCGCTCCAAACGACTTAGCTTGCGCTGGCCAGCGGCCGCCAAGCCCTAGGCGTCAAAACGTTACGTGATATAGTCGCATCTCGTCCATCACGATTGAGCCATTGTTGCGGGCAAGCTGCCTCGTGGACCCAACCGGGGGAGCAGGTCATTGCAACTGCCGCCAAGGACCAAGGCGCGCGCTTCTGAGGCGCAGCGACCTTGGAGCAAAGGGGCCATGCGGTCGACCTTCAGTATCGACCATCATCTCGGCGCCATAAGACTGTTGCTTGCGACGCTTGCCGTGGCGGCCCTGCTGACGGCCTGCGGCGGCGGCGGTGGCGGACCCGGCAGCCCCGGCATCACCGGCTCGACCGGATCGGTGAAGGTGGCCCTTCTCCTTCCCATCACGGCGTCGGGCGCGACGCCCGCGATTGCCAAGGCCCTGAAGCAGGCGGCCGAGCTTGCGCTTTTCGACTTCGACAATCCGAATGTCACGCTCGTTCCCAAGGACACGAGAGGCACGCCTGACGGCGCGCGCGCTGCGGCCGAGAGCGCCGTCCGCGATGGCGCCGAGCTGATCATCGGGCCTCTCTTCGCCCAGGAGGTCACTGGCGCCGCCCCCGTCGCGCGCCAAGCGGGCATTCCGATGATCGCCTTCTCCAGCGATGAGAAGGTCGCCGGCAACGGCGTCTATCTCCTGAGCTTCCTCGCCGGGCGCGACGTGCCGCGCATCGTCTCCTTCGCCATGTCGCGGGGGAAACGCAGCTTCGCCGAGCTCGTCCCGCAATCTCCCTATGGCCGGATCGCGGAGGCCGCCTTCGGCCGAGCCGTCTCCGCCGGGAGCGGACAGATTGCCGTGAACGCGGCCTTTCCGCCGGACGATTCGAACGCCATGCTCGGGCCGGTCAGGCAGGTCGGCAATGCGATCAAGGGCGGCCAGCCGGTCGATGCGCTCTTCGTGCCGGCCGGGCGCGATGAGCTTCCCTCGCTCGCGCCGCTGCTGGCGTCCGCCGATCTCACCAGCGCGCGGGTTCAGTTCATCGGCACCGGGCAGTGGGATTATCCCAATATCGGCAGCGAGAAGGCGCTGGTCGGCGGATGGTATCCCGCCCCCGATCCGAAGGGCTGGAGCGGCTTCACCCAGCGTTATGCCAAGACCTATGGCGCCGTGCCGCCGCGGCTTGCGAGCCTCGCCTATGACGCCGTGAGCCTTGCCGTGTCGCTCTCGCAGAACCCGCAAGGGGAGCGCTACGCGAGCGCGCAGCTCACGCGCTCGAGCGGCTTTGCCGGCATCGATGGGCTGTTCCGTCTGCTGCCCGACGGGACCTGCGAGCGCGGCCTTGCCATTCTCGAAGTGCGCGAAGGCGGCCCGGTCGTGATCGACCCGGCGCCGAGCTCGTTTGCGACCGCGTCGTCCTATTGAAGCTTTAAGCGGCAAGCTCGAGGATCAGCCGGTTCAGCACGAGGCGCCCCTTGGGCGTGGCAGCAAGCTTGCCGGCATGGCGCGTGAGCAAGCCTTGGCTCTCAAATGCGCCGATACGCTGCTCGTCGAGAACGCGCCCGTCGATGGCGGCAAGGCGGGCAAGGTCGATCCCTTCGCTGAGGCGCAAGCCCATCAGCAGATATTCCTCGGCCGACTCCTCGGCGGCCAACGCCTCGTCGCTGGCAAGGCCGTGACCGCGAGCTTCGACCTCAGCGAGCCACCCTTCCGGCGACTTGATTGCTGACAAAGCCCGCTTGGTGCCGCCCGAGGAGATGCGGCTATGGGCGCCGGGGCCGATGCCCGCATAGTCATGTCCGCGCCAATAGAGGAGGTTGTGGTGCGATTCCGATCCCGGCCGCGCGTGGTTGGACACTTCGTAGGCCGGAAGGCCTGCCGCCTCGCACAGCTCCTGGGTGAGCAGGTACAGCGCCCGCGCCAGAGCGCCGTTCGGAATGTGCAACGTGCCGGCGTCATGGCGCGCGGCGAACGGCGTGCCCTCTTCGATGGTGAGCTGATAGAGCGAGAGGTGGTCGGCGGCAAAGCTGAGAGCGTGGCGGAGCTCCGCTGCCCAGGCCTTCGCCGTCTGCCCTTCGCGTGCATAGATCAGGTCGAACGAGACGCGGTCGAAATGGCGCTTGGCGAGCGCAAGCGCTTGCAGCGCCTCAGTCGCCGAGTGCTGACGCCCAAGGCTCTTGAGGCTCGCGTCATCGAGTGCCTGCACACCGAGCGACAGCCGGTTGACGCCGGCTGCCGCGTAGCCAGCGAAGCGCTCGGCCTCGACGCTGGTCGGATTGGCCTCGAGCGTGATCTCGGCATCGCGTTCCAGGCTCCAATGATTGGCGATGGCGTCGATGATCGCCGCGACGATGCCGGCTCCCATCAGCGACGGCGTGCCGCCGCCGAAGAAGATGCTTGTCACGCTCCGCCGAGGCGCAAGCGACGCGAAATGCGCAAGCTCTCTGAGATAGGCGGCAAGGAACTTTGCCTCGTCGACGCCGCCATGGCGGACATGGGAGTTGAAGTCGCAATAGGGGCATTTCGCGCGGCAGAACGGCCAATGCACGTAGACGCCAAACGGCTCTTCCGCGGTGCCCCCCCACGATCTTTGGCGATAATTCGTTTCAGCGTGAGGGGAAAGCTCAGGCATCGTCACCATCAGCGTAAGTCGCGAGCATCAGCTTTTCGAAGGCGCGCATGCGATGCGACAGGTCATTCTTCAGCTCAGGGTCCATCTCGCCGAAGGTCTCAGTATAACCTTCCGGCACGAAGATCGGGTCATAACCGAATCCGCGTGTCCCACGCGGCGGCCAGACAAGCGTTCCATCGACCTTGCCCGTGAAGACCAGCGTCTCACCCGCGGGCTGCGCCAAGGCGAGCGCACAGACGAAATTGGCGCGCCGGTCGGCCGTGCCGAGCGCTTCAAGCTCACGATTGATGCGCTCCATGGCGAGACTAAAGTCCTTGTTGGGGCCGCCCCAGCGCGCCGAGTGGATGCCAGGCGCGCCGCCCAGTGCTGTGACCTCAAGCCCTGAGTCGTCGGCGACGGCAAGCATGCCCGAGCCAGCCGTCGCAGCTTCGGCTTTGATCTTGGCGTTCTCGGCGAAGCTGTCGCCGGTTTCCTCGGGCTCCTTCAGTCCAAGCGCACCGGCCGATAGGGTCGCGATGCCGAGCGGTGCAAAAAGCTCGGCGAGCTCTCTTACCTTGCCTTCGTTGTGGGTCGCGATGACGAGCGTGCTGCCGGGCCTGAGCGTGCCGAGCATCTAGGCGACAGTGATCTTCTGCAATTGCACCAGCTCGGCGATACCGATTCGGGCAAGTGACATCAGCTGGTCGAACTTCTCCTGGCTGAAAGGCTCGGTCTCGGCCGTGCCCTGCACCTCGACGATGCCGCCCGACCCCGTCATCACGAAATTCGCGTCTGCATCGGCTTCCGAATCCTCGGCATAATCGAGATCGAGGACCGCCTCGCCGCCATAAAGCCCGCAGGACACGGCGGCGACGTGATCGCGCAACACCTTGGTCTTGATCATGTTGCGCGCACTCATCCAGGCAATCGCGTCGTGCAGCGCCACCCAGGCGCCGGTGATCGAAGCGGTGCGCGTGCCGCCGTCGGCCTGGAGCACGTCGCAATCGACGATGATCTGCTTCTCGCCGAGCGCGGCAAGATCGGTGACGGCGCGGAGCGAGCGTCCGATCAGGCGCTGGATCTCCTGGGTGCGGCCGGACTGCTTGCCGGTCGCCGCCTCCCGTCGCGTCCGCTCGGTGGTCGCGCGCGGCAGCATGCCGTATTCCGCGGTGACCCAGCCGCGGCCCGAGCCTTTGAGCCATGGCGGCACGGGTTCGCCCGCGGTCGCGGTGCACAGCACATGGGTGTCACCGAAGCGGACGAGGCAGGACCCTTCGGCATGGCGTGACAAAGCGCGCTCGAAGCTGATGGGGCGAAGCGCGTCGGAGGCGCGTTTGGACGGACGGATGATGGGGAAGTCTCCTTATGGCGAGCCGGGCGCACCCTAGAGGAGGCTCAAGCCATGGAAAAGTCCTTTCCCGGAGTTCGGCAACGGCGCGGCCTTGTGCGGGGGGTGAGGAGAAGCTACCACCCTTGACCATGGCCGAGACGGAGATGAGGGCCGGGGTCGCTGGCGTGACGGGGACTGGCGCCACAAGCGGCGCCCGCAGCGACGAGGCGCCTCTCGCCACCCCCATGATCGCCCAATATCTGGAGATCAAGTCGGCCAATGCCGACTGCCTGCTCTTCTACCGCATGGGCGATTTCTACGAGCTGTTCTTCGAGGATGCCGAAATCGCCTCACGCACTCTCGGCATCGCGCTCACCAAGCGCGGCAAGCATCTCGGCATCGACATTCCCATGTGCGGCGTGCCGGTCGTTGCCGCCGACGATTATCTCCAGCGCCTGATCGCCCATGGCCACCGGGTCGCGGTCTGCGAGCAGATCGAGGACCCGGCCGAAGCGAAGAAGCGCGGGCCCAAATCCGTAGTGCGGCGCGACGTGGTCCGCCTCGTCACCCCGGGCACCCTCACCGAGGAGACCCTGCTCGACGCGCGTTCCCACAATTTCCTCACCGCTCTGTTCCGCGCGCCGGAGAAACAGGGCAGCGAGCCCGCTTACGCGCTCGCCTCTCTCGACATCTCGACCGGCGAGCTGATCGCTTCCTCGGTGCGATTGAGCGATCTTGCCGGTGAGCTGGCGCGGCTCAAGCCCGGCGAGGTGCTGGTCGGCGACGACATCGCGGGTGTTGCCGAGCTTCGCCGCCTGACCGAGGAAGCGGGCGCCGCGCTGACGCCCTGCCCCCGCGCCCATTTCGATTCCGTGCGCGGCGAGCGGGCGCTGAAGAACCGTCTCGGCGTGGCCGCGCTCGATGCTTTCGGCGAGTTCACCAAGCCTGAGCTCGCCGCCCTTGGCGGGCTCCTCACCTATGTGGAGATCACCCAGGTGGGCAAATCGCCGCTCCTGCGGGCGCCGCGCAAAGAGGGCGCCGGCAGCCTGCTCGTCATCGATGCCGCCACCCGCGCCAATCTCGAGCTTGTCCTTTCGAACCAGGGGACGCGCGCCGGGAGTCTGCTCGGGGCCATTGATCGCACTGTTACGGCAGCTGGTGCGCGCGAGCTTGCCAGCCGGCTCGGCAGCCCGTTGACCGATGCCACGGCGGTGAACGCGCGCCTCGACGCCGTCGCCTATCTTTGCGAGGAGCCGCGCTTGCGCCAGGCGCTTCGTGAGGAGCTGAAGGCCGCGCCCGATCTTGCCCGCGCGCTGGGGCGGCTCGCGTTAGGGCGAGGCGGCCCGCGTGATCTCGGCGCGGTGCGCGCCGCTATTCTCTCGGCCCACACCCTTGCCAGCCATCTCTTGCGGGTTGGCGAGGTGCTCGGACTGCCGCGAGAGCTTATGGGCATTGTCGAACGTCTCGCCGCCGCGCCTTCGGCTGTTGAGCAGACTCTGTCGGCGGCGCTCGCCGAAAGCCTCCCGGTCAACGCCCGCGACGGAGGCTTCATCGCCGACGGCTTCAGTAAGGATCTCGACCAGCACCGGAGCTTGCGCGACGGAAGCCGCCAAGTCATCGCCGGCCTGCAAGCGACCTATGCCGAAGCGACCGGAATCAAATCGCTGAAGGTGCGCCACAACAATGTGCTCGGCTACTTCGTCGAGGTCACGGCGACCAACGGCGCCGCCTTGAGCAAGTCCCCGCATGTCGGGACCTTCATCCACCGCCAGACGCTTGCCAACGTCGTCCGCTTCTCCACGCCCGAGCTTGCTGAGCTCGAGGCTCGCATCACGCAAGCCGCCGACCGGGCGCTGGCGCTCGAGCTCGACCTCTTTACCAGGCTCTGCCAGGAGGTGCTCGCCGCGCAAGGGGCGTTGTCGGCGGCAAGCGCCGCCTTGGCCGAGCTCGACCACTATGCGGGTCTCGCCGAGCTAGCCGTCGAGCAGGTTTATGTGCGCCCTAGGATCGACTTGAGCCTCGTCTTTGCCGTCGAGGAGGGGCGCCACCCGACGGTCGAGCAGAATTTGCGGCGCACCGACGGCACAAGCTTCGTCGGCAATGACTGCCGGCTCGGCGACGGCGATGGGGAGGGCACGCGCATCCTTGTGGTGACTGGCCCGAATATGGCCGGCAAGTCGACCTTCCTCCGCCAGAATGCGCTGATCGTCGTGCTCGCCCAAGCCGGCTCCTTCGTGCCGGCGCGAAGCGCCAATATCGGTATCGTCGATCGCCTGTTCAGCCGGGTCGGCGCTGCCGACGATCTTGCCCGCGGCCGCTCGACCTTCATGGTCGAGATGGTGGAGACGGCCTCGATCCTCAATCAGGCAAGCGAGCGCTCCTTCGTCGTGCTCGACGAGATCGGCAGGGGCACGGCGACCTTCGATGGGCTATCCATCGCTTGGGCGACGCTCGAATATCTGCATGAGGTGAACCGCTCTCGCGTGCTATTCGCCACCCACTATCATGAGCTGACCGCTCTCGCCGATAAGCTCCCGCACGCGGCCAACGCCACCGTCGAGGTGAAGGAGTGGCGGGACGAGATCGTGTTCCTCTACCGGGTGGTCAAGGGCGCGGCCGATCGCTCCTATGGCATTCACGTGGCGAAGCTTGCGGGTCTGCCGGCCCCGGTCTTGACCCGCGCCACCGAGGTCTTGAGCGCCCTGGAGAAGGCCGACGGGCGGCCGAAGCCAGCCGATCTCGCCGACGATCTGCCGCTGTTCAGGGCGGCTAGGGGAGCGGCCGGCTCTGAGCCCGAGCACACCTCGCGGCTCGAACAGGCCATCGCTGCGCTTGCCCCCGACGCCATGACGCCCAAGGAGGCGCTCGAAGCCCTCTATCGCCTTAAAGCTTTGCTTGCTAGCGAAGCATAGACGACCCATGTGCTAAACTCAGCGCCGCCCTGCCATGGACCAGCCCGCACCGAGACAAGCGCCCTATTTCGACTTCGACCTCCTGCGTCAGGAGGCGTCGCAGCTTGCCCACGCTTATTCCGGGCAGGATAATTCGCTCCGCATGGCGCTGGTCGAGCGCCTGCGCCTGCTCGTCGACGACGCGCGGCAAGCCGCCAAGCGCCAGCTCGAAGCGGACGGCGACGGCAGGGCTTGCGCCGCCGGTCTATCGGCCTTCCAGGACGCGCTGATCAGGCTCGCCTACGATTTCACTACCACCCACGTTTACCGCGCCGAAAATCCCTCCATCGCCGAGCGCATGGCGGTCGTGGCGCAAGGCGGCTATGGGCGCGGCCTGCTCGCCCCTGGCTCCGACATCGATCTTCTGTTCCTGCTCCCCTACAAGCAGACCGCCTGGGGCGAGAGCGTCGCCGAATACATGCTCTATCTCCTCTGGGACTTGGGCTTCAAAGTCGGGCACGCCACCCGCACCATCGACCAATGCGTGCGTCTCAGCCACTCGGACATGACCATCCGCACGGCGCTTCTCGACGCGCGGCTGATCCTCGGCGACGAGGCGCTTTATGCCGATTTTCACCGGCGCTTCCGCAAGGAGGTGCTGGAGGGCAATGCACGGCCCTTCATCGAGGCGAAGCTTGCCGAGCAGAACGCCCGCCACGCCCGGGCCGGCGCCTCGCGCTATCTCGTCGAGCCGAACATCAAGGACGGCAAGGGCGGCTTGCGGGATCTGCACACGCTGCATTGGCTCGCCAAGCATCTCTATCCCGACAAGGCTGAGGCGGAGTTTGTCGAGGCCGGCGTGTTCACCGCTCACGAGTATCGGAGCTTCCGCCGCTGCGAGAGCTTCCTGTGGACCGTGCGCTGCGAGCTGCACTTCCTGACCGAGCGGCCTGAGGAGCGCTTGAGCTTCGATGTGCAGCAACTGATGGCGGAGCGGCTCGGCTATCGCGGCCACGCCGGCTTGAGCGCCGTCGAACGCTTCATGCGGCACTATTTCCTCGTCGCCAAAGAGGTCGGCGAGCTGACCGGGATCGTCTGCTCGGCGCTCGAGATGAAGCAGCTGAAGTCGCTGCCCAGCCTCGACACGCTGCTTGCCCCCTTCAGCTGGCGCCGCCGCGCCAAGCTCAGGCGCACCTCGGACTTCCGCATCGAGAATGGGCGCATCTCGGCGGTCGACAAGGACGCCTTCGCCAAGGACAAGGTGAATTTCATCAGGCTGTTCGTTCTCGCCGACGAGCATCACGCCTCGTTCTCGCCCGAGGTGCTGCGTCAGGTCCGCGCCAATTTCCGCCTGATCGACGACAGCCTCCGTGCCAACCCGACGGCCAACCGCCTGTTCATGCGTCTCCTGACCGAGGCGCGCGATCCGGAAGGCGTGTTGCGCAAGATGAACGAGGCCGGCGTGCTTGGCCGCTTCATCCCCGATTTCGGGCGCGTCGTCTCGATGATGCAGTTCAACATGTATCACCACTTCACCGTGGATGAGCATTTGATCCGAACCATCGGCTTCCTCTCCGGCATCGAGAGCGGGCGCTACGCCACCGAGCACCCGGTATCAAGCGAGATCGTGCGCACTATCGACAACCGCCGCGCCCTTTTCGTGGCGACGCTTCTGCACGACATCGCCAAAGGCCGCGACGAGGACCATTCGATTGTCGGCGCGCGCATCGCCCGGGAGCTCGGCCCTCGCCTTGGACTCACGCCGTCGGAGACCGAGACGGCGGCTTGGCTTGTCGAGCACCACCTCTCCATGAGCCTGTTCGCCCAGAGCCGCGACCTCAACGATCCCAAGACGCTCCGCGATTTTGCCGCCCTGGTGCAGAGCCGCGAAAGACTGAAACTGCTGCTTCTGCTCACCGTCGCCGACATCCGCGGCGTCGGGCCTGGTGTGTGGACGGGATGGAAGGGCCAGCTGCTGCGCACGCTCTATTTCGAGACCGAGCCGCTCCTTGGCGGCGGCCACTTGACTTTGAGCCGCAGCGAGCGCGTGGCCCACGCCCAGGATGCGCTGCGCGAGCGGCTGGCCGGCTGGCCCAAGCAGGACCTCGAGCGCTTCATCGATCGCCATTATCCCTCCTATTGGCTTAGGACCGACCTCGACGTCGTCGCCGAGCACGCCAAGCTGATCCGCGACGCCGAGGCGCAGCGCAAGTCGCTGGTCACCCACATCGCCACCGACGCCTTCCGCGGCGTGACCGAGATCACGCTGCTCGCGCCGAACTATCCGCGGCTGCTCGCCATGGTGGCCGGCGCGTGCACCGGCGCGGGCGCCAATATCGTCGATGCCCAGATCTCGACCACGCGCGACGGCATGGCGCTTGACACCATCCACCTCGAGCGCGAGTTCGACCATGCCGAGGACGAGGAGCGGCGCGCCAAGCGCATCGCGGTGACCATCGAAAGGCTGCTCAAGGGCGAGGCGCGCCTGGCCGACGTGGTCTCCACCAAGCGGAAGCCGAAGCCCAAGCTCTCGGCCTTCAAGGTCGAGCCGCAAGTGGTGATCGACAACACACTGTCCGATGCACTTACGGTGATCGAGATCAACGGGCTCGACCGTCCGGGCCTGCTCTACGACGTGACGCGGGAAATCTCCGACATGAATCTCGACATCGCCTCGGCGCATATCGCGACCTTCGGCGAGAAGGCCGTCGATGTCTTCTACGTGACCGATCTCACCGGCAAGAAGATCACGAGCTCGAGCCGCGAGGCGGCCATCCGCGAGCGTCTGATGAAGGCGCTACAGGCGCGCCACGACGCGGCTTTGCTGCCGGCCTGATGAAGCTTTATCGCGGCTTCGCCACCGTTGCCTCCATGACCATCCTGAGCCGCGTGCTCGGTTTCGTGCGCGACGTGCTGATCGCCGCCGTGCTCGGCACCTCTTCTGTGGCCGACGCTTTCTTCGTCGCCTTCCGCGTCCCCAACATGTTCCGGCGTCTGTTCGCCGAAGGCGCCTTCGATTCGGCTTTCATCCCGCTTTTCGCCAAGCGCCTTCACGCCGACGGGCCTGACGCTGCACGGACCTTTGCTGGCGAGGCCCTGGCCGGCCTTACCCTAGTGCTTGTCGCCTTCACGCTTCTCGCCGAGATCGCCATGCCCTGGCTCATGCTTCTGCTTGCGCCGGGTTTCACCAGCGATCCGGCCAAGTTCGATCTTGCGGTCATGCTGGCGCGCATCGCGCTTCCTTATCTCGTCTGCATGTCGCTGGTGGCACTCTATACCGGCATCCTCAACGCGCTTGGGCGCTTCGCCATCGCGGCGCTGGCGCCCACGCTGCTCAACGTCGTGCTGATCGCCGTGCTGTTGGCGCTGGTGGCGTTCGGCAGCGGCGATCAGAGCGCCGCGGGGGTTGCGCTCGCCTGGGGCATCGCCGCTTCGGGGCTGCTGCAGGTGCTGGTGCTTGGTTTCGCTGCGGCAAAATTCGGCATGCGCGTGCCTCTTGAGCGCCCGCGTCTCACCCCCGACATGCAGCGGCTGATTGCGCTTGCGGCACCGGGCATCGTCGCCGGCGGCATGGGCCAGATCACCGTGGTGATCTCGACCATCATCGCCACGCTTCAGGATCGGGTCGTGTCGTGGCTCTATTATGCCGATCGCATCTTCCAGCTGCCGCTGGGCGTGATCGGCGTCGCCATCGGCGTCGTGCTCCTTCCCGATCTCAGCCACAAGCTCCGCTCGGGCGACCACGACGCCGTGCTTTCGAGCGAGAACCGCGCGCTTGAATTTGCGCTCCTCCTGACCATGCCTGCCGCCGTCGCCCTGTTGATTGCGGCGGGGCCGATCATGCGCGTGCTGTTCGAGCGCGGCGCCTTCACCGCCGTCGATACCAACGCCACGTCCGGGATGCTTTCGGCGCTCGCGCTCGGCCTCCCGGCCTATGTGATGATCAAGGTGCTGCATCCGAGCTATTTCGCCCGCGAGGACACCAAGACGCCGATGATCTTTGCCGGCATCAGCATGGCTGCGAACGTCGTGCTGAGCTTCACGCTGTTCATGCTTATCGGCGCCGTCGGCATCGCCATCGCCACCATGCTGTCAGGCTGGATCAATGTCGGGCTGCTCGTGGTTACGCTGAAGCGCCGCGGCGGCTTCGCACCGGATCAGACCTTCCGCCGCCGCTTTGCCGGCATCTCCGCCGCAAGCGTGGTGATGGGCGCCGTCGTCTTCGCGCTCGTCAGGCTCCTCGATCCATGGTTTCAGCCGGCCAGCGGGTTGGTGATGCAGGGCATCGCCCTCGTTGTCGTCGTCGCGGTCGGCCTCACGGTTTATCTCGGCGCGGCCGAGCTCTTCGGCGCCGCCAAATTCCGCGACCTGATCAAGGACAGGGGCGTTTGAGCCGAGCTGTGCAGAACAT
>JAENXG010000009.1 GCA_016649675.1 Methyloceanibacter sp. | reverse complement strand
TCTGTGTCGGGTCAATGAAGTCTAGCCGGTGGTCGTTGTCTATTGGTTAAACTCTCTTGATCCCAAGGGAGGTTGATCATGCCCACTTGGACCCCCTGACGAGCATCTCACCTTTGCCTTCGCCTCGTCGCTCGTAGCGCCTCAAGGTCGTCTCAAGCGCAGCCTTGATCTCAAAGGCCGCATCCTGAATGGGCCACACGGCGTCGTTGTCTTCGAGCGCCATAACGCCTTGGAGCGCCCACGCCACTAGATCGGCCTTGCGCGCTATGGCCTCAAGGCGATTGGCAAAGCGGTCATGCTTGACACAATCGGCATGGGCCTTAGGCGTCTTAAACGCGCGGCCCTTCGGGTTCCTTCGAACAATCTTCTTGGCGGTTTGCAGCATTGGACCCTCTCTTTGCGGTTGCCTGTCAACAAATTATGTTGCTGAAGTGCGCCTAATGATTTGGACAGCGTCAACAAAAATGATTGATGGTGATATGACCCCTTCACAATGCCGAGCCGCCCGCGCCCTGCTTGACTGGACACAAACGGAGCTGGCGGAAGCCGCCTCGTTAGGACTGTCAACAGTGGTCGATTTTGAAAAGTCGCGGCGCGAGGTATCGGCTGATCTTGTGGCGTCCATTAAGCGCGCCCTAGAGAAGGCTAGCGTTCAGTTCAGCAACGGCAAGCGGCCAGGGTGAGGCTGGTGACACGGAGGTGACACGGATTTCTGGAAGCCCCTGAAAATCCACCATTTTAAAGGGATTTCTGGTGGATTTGGCTGCATTTGCTCTGCCGTGCTCGTGGCATTTGCCCTCATGTTTGCATCGCCTGATATGGCGAGTGCCGCCGCCGATGACGGCATCGTCAAATTCAAGAGCGCCTACGACATGCCCGAGACGATCGAGCGCATGAAGAAGGACATCGCCGACAAGGGCATCATGTTCTTCGACGAGATCGATCAGGCGAAGCTTGCCGTCGACGCGGGCGTCACGCTCCTCCGCTCGACGCTTCTCATGTTCGGCAATCCGCCGCTCGGCACGCTGTTCCTGACCTCCGATCCCGACGCTGGGCTCGACTGGCCGGTGCGGGTCCTCGTCTATCAGGACGCCAAGGGTGACGTGTGGGTCGCCTATACAGATTTCGCCTGGATCGCGCGTCGCCACGGCATCACCAATCGGGAGAGAAGGAATTCAAGATGGCCTCCGAGGTGATCGCCTCCATCACCTCGACCGTGCAGAAATAATTTTCAGAGCCAAGCCGCGGCGACGAGCAGGATCAGGATCTCGCTGACCTGCTCGAGCGCGCCGAGAACGTCGCCGGTCTGTCCGCTGATTTGTCTCAAGGTTAGCCACGCCATGAGACCTGCGGCCGCCGCCACCACCAGCAAGGCGATGAGCGCGCCGCTGAGACCGAGGCTCAGCCAAACGGCAATCAGGCCGAGAACGCCGGCAAGAGCGGTGCTTCCGAGCGGAGGCCTCCCGGCGTCCGCCGCAAGCCCGTCCAGCCGCGCCCGCGGGACAAGCCGCATGAACACTGGCAGCGTCGCGCGCGCGCCGGCATGGGCGGCAATGAGAGCCGGCGTAACGAGTGTCGGGTCGGCGAGGCTCGCAATGGCGCCCGCCCGGAGCATCAGCGAGAGGACCAGCGCCGAGGCGCCATAAGCCCCGATCACGCTGTCGCGCATGATCTCAAGCTTGCGATCGGCGGTCCCCCCGCCACCGAAGCCATCGACCATATCGACGAGCCCATCCTCATGCAGGCAGCCGGTGGCGAGCAGGGTGGCGGCAAGAGCGAGAACGCCGGAGACGAAGGGGTGCTGGCCTGTGGCGTCGGCTAGCCAATAGGTGAGCGCTCCGCAAGCGCCAACAAGCGCGCCGATGACGGGGAAGGTCCAGCCGGCCCGCGCCACGTCGGCGCCCTCGGCTCGCGCAGAATGAGCGAGCGGCAGGCGCGTCAGGAAGGCTAGGCCGGTCTTGAGGTCCGTGATAAGGCCCCCGATCGAGCCGCCCGTTGTCATCCCCCTGTCCTCCCTCGGGCCGCGCTTCTAGCGGGCGGCTTTGAGCAAGTCTGCTGGACGCAGTCCCGTGAGCCGGTAATCCTACCCTGAAATGACGCGCTTTGCCTCCTTCGCCGAATTGCGTGCGGCCTGTCTCGATCTGCCGGGGGGCTTTCCCGATGCGGAAGCTGACGTGGCGCGCCGCGAGGCAAGGCTGACCAAGCCGCCGGGCAGCCTTGGCCGGCTCGAAGAGGCGGTGGCGTGGCTTGGCTTATGGCAGGGCTTGAGCCCACCCCGTCTCGACAACGTCGAGATCCTCGTCTTCGCCGGCAATCACGGGGTGACGGCGCAAGGCGTCTCCGCCTATCCCGCCGAGGTCACGGCGCAAATGGTGGCGAACTTTGCTGTTGGCGGCGCCGCCATCAATCAGCTCGCGCGGGTCGCGAGTGCAGAACTGCGGGTCATCGCTCTGGATCTCGATCGGCCGACCGCCGACTTCACCCGTGAGCCAGCCATGCATGAGCTGGATTTTCTCGAGGCGGTGGCGGCCGGCTACGACGCGCTGTCGCCAGAGGTCGATCTCGTCGTGCTGGGTGAAATGGGCATCGGCAATACTACGGCAGCTGCGGCGGTTTCCGCGGCGCTGTTCGGCGGCGGCGGAGCGCGCTTTGCCGGCCTCGGCACCGGCATCGACGATCAGGGTCTCAAGCGGAAGCGGCGGGCGATCGACCAGGCGCTTGCCCAGCATAGCAATGCGCTTGGCGATCCCTTACGCATCGCTGCTGCCCTGGGCGGGCGCGAGCTCGCCGCGATCCTTGGTGCGGCACTCGCCGCACGGCACGCGCACATTCCCGTTCTGCTCGACGGCTTTGTCTCGACCGCCGCCGTGGCGCCGCTCAAGAAGCTGCGCGCCGATGCGCTCGACCATGCTCTCGCCGGCCATAGGTCTGCCGAAGCGGGCCACCGCCTCTTGCTCGAAGAGCTCGGTCTTCATCCGCTGCTCGATCTCGGCATGCGGCTTGGCGAAGGCTCTGGTGCTACCGTTGCCGTGTTGGTGCTCCGCGCCGCCCTGGCCTGCCACACCGGTATGGCGACCTTCGCCGAGGCCCACGTGTCGGACAAGGACGCTTAGGCGGCAGCGATGGCGTGGAAGAAGGCGCCGGTGACATGGCCGCGCCGTCCGCCTGACATGCCGAGCGTCTGGCCCTGCCCGTCGGCAAGCTCGGCGAAAGGTTGATCGTCCCCATTTGCGATCAAAGCCGCATAGTGAAACTCGTGCCCGCGAACGAGAGAGCCCGCTGGTCCGATCGGGCTGTCGGAGAGAAGTCGCGCCTCGCGATAGCCGAGATGGAGTTTCCGCTGCGCGAAGCTCGTGGCGTGGCCGAGCAGCCCGGTCATGGTGTGGCTCGCGCCATCCGCGTCCACGAGGCGCTGCCCAAGCACCATGTAGCCGCCGCACTCCCCATGCACCGGCCGTGTCGCGGCAAAGCGGGTAAGGCCGTCGCGAAAGCGGCTTGCGGTAGCGAGCCGTCCGGCATGGAGCTCTGGATATCCTCCAGGAAGCCAGCAGCTGTCGCAATCCTCAGGGGGCATCTCGTCGGCGAGCGGCGAGAAAGTCGCGATCGCCGCGCCGGCCTTCCGCCATCCCTCGAGGAGATGCGGGTAGACGAAGCTGAAAGCGGCATCTTGAGCCAGAGCGATGCGCATGCCCGGGGGGTTCATCGCCGGCTCAGGCGGAGCGGACGCGAATTGAGGCGGCACGGCGAGTTGCTGGATGCCGTCGAGATCGAGGTGGCGCTCCGCCATGTCCGCAAGGCGGTCGAGCCGCGCCTCGAGGTCGCTGTGCTCGCCGGCCTGGACGAGCCCGAGATGCCGCTCGGGCAAAGCAAGTGTCTCGTCGCGCAGCAAGGAGCCGAGAATCGGGACACCGAGGCCTGTGACGGCGTCGGCCACGAGGCCCCGATGCCGCTCGCTGCCGACGCGGTTGAGCACGATCCCGCCGATCTTCACCTCCGGGTCATGGGCGGCGAAACCCCGCACGACCGCGGCTGCCGATTGCGCCTGTCCCGCGACATCGACGACGAGTAGCACGGGCAGGCGGAAGCGGGCGGCGAGGTCCGCGGTTGCGCCGCTCCGGCGGGGCGTCGTGGGAATGCCGTCGAACAGGCCCATGGTGCCCTCGATGACGAGGATATCGGCGCGCGCGGCGGCCTCGCCCACAAGCGCATCAAGCAAAGACGGCGGCATGGCCCAGCTGTCGAGATTGAAGCTCGCTCTCCCGGTCGCCGCTTCATGGAAGGCGGGATCGATATAATCGGGGCCGGCCTTGGCCGCCTGCACATCAACCCCGCGCCTCCGCAGTGCGGCCAGCAGGCCGAGGGTCACCGTGGTCTTGCCCGCGCCCGAGCGGGGAGCCGCGACGATGAGGGCCCCCGCCGTCATGGCGCTCTCCTCCTGCCGTGACGGCGACCTCCGGGCGGACTATAGGCAGGGGCATGAAGCCGAATGATCGCCCGCTCCGCCGGGGCTGGACCACCGGCACCTGCGCCACAGCTTCCGCCAAGGCTGCCTACACGGCGCTGCTGACGGGGGAGTTCCCCGACCCCGTGGAGGTGAGCTTGCCGCGCGGCGGCCGCCCCGCCTTCGCCCTTGCCACCACGGCGCTGGGCGACGGCTCGGCGACTGCCGGCGTGGTCAAGGATGCCGGCGACGACCCCGATGTCACCCATGGGGCCTTGATCCTCGCCACCGTGCGACGGGGCGCCCCGGGAAGCGGCGTCAGCTTCCTGGCCGGCGAAGGGGTTGGCACGGTCACCCGCGCCGGCCTCCCCCTCCCCCCCGGCGAGCCGGCCATCAACCCGGTGCCGCGGCAAATGCTGCGTGCGGCGATTGAAGAGGTCGCGGCGGCGAATGGCGACGCCGGCGATGTCGAGGTGGAGATCGCCATTCCGGGCGGCGAGGCCCTTGCCGCCAAGACGCTCAACGGGCGCCTCGGCATCGTCGGCGGCCTGTCGATCCTCGGCACCACCGGAATCGTCGTGCCCTATTCCTGCTCGGCCTGGATCCATTCCATCCATAGCGGCATCGCCGTGGCGCGGGCGGCGGGGATCGCCCACATCGCCGGTGCTACAGGGGCCGCCTCCGAAGCGGCGGTGAAGAAGCTGCACCACCTGCCCGACACGGCGCTGATCGACATGGGCGACTTCGTCGGCGGCATGCTCAAATATGTACGCAGCCATCCCGTGCCGCGCGTCACCATCGCTGGCGGCGTCGGCAAGATGACCAAGCTCGCCCAAGGCCTGCTCGATCTCCATTCGCGGCGAGGCTCGGTCGATCTCGGCGTCCTCGCCAAGCTTGCCGAGGGGGAAGGCGGCTCGCCTGCGTTGAGCGAGCGCATCCTCGCTTGCAACACCGCCGCGGAAGCCTTCGCTCATGCCGAAGAAGAGGGCGTCGCCCTCGGCGATGCCGTGGCGCGTGCCGCCTGGGAGACGGCGGCCCGGGTCGTGGCGGGGAATAAGATCGAAGTGGAGATCGCGGTGTTCGACCGCGACGGCCGGCTCGTAGGCCGCGCGCCGTTTCAGGCGGCTCACGCGGCACCTCCGCGGAAGCGGCGGCGATAGTCGGCGTCATAAAGCGCGCTCTCGCGGAAATCCTCTGCCGCGAGAGCGCGGCCGACCAGGATCACCGCCGTGCGCTCAATAGGATCGGCGGCGAGCTTGCCGCTGATATCGGCGAGCGTGCCGCGCACGATCCGCTCCTCGGGCCAGCTTGCCTGCGCCACCACGGCGACCGGACAATCAGCGCCATAGAACGGGACCAGCTCCGCGACGATCCTGTCGATGGCATGGACCGCGAGATGGATGGCAAGCGTGGCGCCGGTCGCGGCGAAGGCTGCGAGCGTCTCGCCTTCCGGCATGCGTGAGGCGCGGCCGGAAATGCGGGTGAGCACGACGCTCTGCGCCACTTCCGGCACGGTCAGCTCGCGCCCGATGGCTGCCGCCGCGGCGGCAAAGGCGGGCACGCCGGGGGTCAGTGTGTAAGGAATGCCGTGTCTATCGAGCCTGCGGAGCTGCTCGGCAAGCGCGCTGAAGACAGAAAGATCGCCTGACTGGAGCCGCACCACGTCGTGGCCCGCTGCGTGCGCAGTCACGAGCTCGGCCTCGATTTCCTCGAGAGACAGCGACGCGGTGTCGACGATGCGCGCGCCTTGAGGACAATAAGCGAGCAGCGCGGGAGGGATGATCGACCCGGCATAGAGGCAGACCAGGCAGCGGGCGATGAGGTCGCGCCCGCGGACCGTGATGAGATCGGCAGCACCTGGCCCCGCGCCGATGAAGTGCACGGTCACGGCGTCTTGTCCGTGGCGGCAAGCGCGCAGGTGACAGGCCCGACCACGATGCGCGGGAGGAGCAGTCTTGCCTTAAGGCCTCCGGCCGCGAGCGCCGCGGCTTCGGCGACGGAAGGCACGCCGGTCAGCGCCAGGACGCGCGGGGAGGAGGATTGGGTGCGCGTTCCCGCCGCTTCGAGATCGGCCGGTCCCACGAGCACGAGGGGCACGCAGCGCGCCAATGCAGCCGCCACGATCCCGGGCTCCCCGCCCTTTCCATCCGAGGTGGCAATGAGGCTGAGCGTTTCCGGCGCGCACCCGGTTTGGGTCAGCGCCGCCTCGATCGCGGCCCCGACCTCCTCAGCCGTTGCGCCTTTGCGGCAGCCGATGCCTGCCACGATCACGGCTTCACCCAGAGCCATTGCGTCACCGGCATCGCCGGACGCCACCCGGTCTTGCTACCAACCCGAGCCGCGCGTGACACCGCAATCCGGATCAGCTCCCCGCCAAGGGCCGCATGGCGCGCGATCAGCTCGGCCTCGGTCTCAAGCGTCACGGCGTTGACGACGAGGCGGCCTCCTGAGCGCAGCGCTGTGATGGCGGCATCGAGCACGCCCTCATCGCTCGCCCCGCCACCGACAAAGATCGCGTCCGGCGGCGCGAGGCCTGCGAGGACATGCGGCGCCTGTCCCTCGACCACTTCGAGGCCCGGCACGCCGAAGCAAGTGGCATTGCGGCGGATGCGGGCGGCGCGGTCCGGGCGAGCTTCGATGGCGATGGCGCGCATGGAGGGATCGGCCAGCATCCATTCGACGGCGACCGAGCCCGAGCCCGCGCCGATATCCCACAAGAGCTGACCCCTGAGGGGCGCGAGCGAGGAGAGCGTCACGGCGCGGATCTCGCGCTTGGTGATCTGGCCGTCATGCTCGAACAGCGCGTCCGCCAAGCCCGAGGCATAGGCGATCACGCGCGCGTCTGTCGCCGCGACCACCTCGATGGCGACGGTATTGAGTTGCGCGACGTTGGCCAAGTCGAAGTTCACGGCGGTCGTTATGCGCACGCGCTCGTGGGCTCCCCCAAGTGCCTCGAGCACGGTGAGCGGCGAAGCGCCGAAGCCTGCCTCCGCCAAGAGGCGCGCGAGCGCGGCTGGTCCCGCACTGTCGGAGGTCAGCGCGAGCACGCGGGCGCCTGGATGGAGATGCGGGCGGATGCGGTCAATCTCGCGCCCGTGCAGCGAGACCAGCGCGATATCAGGCAGCGTCCAGCCGAGCCGCGCCGCGGCGAGGCTGAAGGCCGACGGCGCCGGCACCACGACCGTCTCCTCCGGCGCCACGTGGTTGGCGAGCACCGAGCCCACGCCATAGAAGAACGGGTCGCCCGAGGCGAGCACGCAGACCTGCCGCCCGCGCTCCGCAAGCACTTCGCCCACCGCGCGCGAGAAGGGGCTCGGCCAGGGCGTGGCGCGCCCGCGGATCAACGGCGCTGCGAGATTGAGATGGCGCTCGCCGCCGAACACGACATCGGCGCTTGAGACCAGCCCGCGGGCGATGGGGCTTAAGCCCTCGACGCCGTCCTCGCCGATGCCGACAATGGACAGCCAGCGTTTCGGTGGGGCAGTCTCCCTCATGATCGGCTCAGCGCGCATTATGCGCATCCTTATCCTTGGCGGCACGGTCGAGGCCAGGCTCCTTGCCGGGGCGCTCGCCGAGCGCAACGAATTTTGCGTGACCCTGTCGCTCGCCGGCCGCACGGCGCAGCCGTTGCCGCAGCCCGTTCCGGTCAGGATCGGCGGCTTCGGTGGCGCCACAGGCTTGGCCCACTATCTGCGCAATGAGGGGATCGATGCGCTGATCGATGTGACGCACCCTTACGCCGGGATCATCTCTGCCAATGCGGCCAGCGCCGCCGAGGAGGCCGGCATCTTGTTGCTCGGGCTCCGGCGCCCGCCCTGGAGCCCGGTCGAGGGCGATGATTGGATCGAGGTTGCCACCATCGAAGATGCGGTGAAGGCTCTCGGCGAGGCGCCGCGGCGCGTCTTTCTGGCGCTTGGGCGAAAAGAAATTCAGCCCTTCACCGCCGCGCCCCAGCATGTCTATCTCGTGCGCAGCGTCGATCCGGTGGATCCGCCGCTTGCCGTCCCCCACGCGATCTATATCACCGCGCGTGGCCCCTTCAGCGAGGCCGGGGACCACGCACTGCTCAAGCGCCACCGCATCGATGCGGTGGTAGCCAAGAACAGCGGCGGCGAAGCGACCTACAGCAAGATCGCAGCTTCGCGAGCGCTTCATCTCCCCGTGGTCATGCTGAAGCGCCCGGAACTGCCGGAGGTCGCTTCGGTCGAGACAGTAGAGGAGGTGCTGGCGTGGCTCGATCATGCCATCGCGTCCTCTACGGAGCGCGGCGTGTAGACGAGGGGCGCGCGGCCTGGCCGCGCGATCACCCGCGTCTCGCTCGATCCGACTATGATGAGCGTCGCCATGTCGGCCGTGGTGTCGCCCGCTTTATCGAGCGTCGTCACAATCATCTTCTCGCCGGGCCGCCCCACCGCATGGCCGAAGATGACCGGGGTCGAGGCGGGTAGATAGCGGCCAAGGCGCTCAAAGGCGGTGGCGAGCTGCCAGGGCCGCGCGCGCGAGATCGGATTGTAGAGCGCGATCACGAAACCAGCGCTTGCGGCCGCATCGAGACGCCGCTCGATCAGCTCCCACGGTTTCAGATTGTCGGAGAGCGAGAGCGCGCAGAAATCGTGGCCTAAGGGCGCGCCGGCCCGGGCGGCGACCGCGAGCATGGCGGTGATTCCCGGGATGATGAGGATGTCGAGCGCGCGCCAGGCCTCGGGGCCAGTCTCGATCTTTTCGCACAGCGCCGCCGCCATGGCGAACACACCGGGATCGCCGCCCGACACGACGGAAACATTGGCGCCGTCCGCCACATGGCGAAGGGCCGCGTCGGCGCGTGCGCCTTCCTCCCGATTACCTGAGGGGTGCCGCGATTGGCATTCCCTCGCCGGAACGCGGTCGAGATAGGGCCCATAACCGTAAAGCGCATCGGCCGCTTCAAGCGCGGCAAGCGCCTCCCGCGTGAGATAGCGGTCGTCGCCGGGGCCAAGGCCGATGACCATGAGGCGCCCGCTCACGGCCGCCCCTCCCAGCCCGGCACCAGCACCATGGCGAAATAGGGCGCGTCAGTGTCGAGCTTGTCGGTGAGCTTCATCATTGCGGCATTGGCCATGGTGCCGCGCTCCACATAGATGGCGCGGTCGAGCCGTCCGGCGCGGTCGAGCGCACGGCGCACCTTGGCGAGATGGCGCCCGATCTTCATCACGATGGCCGCGTCGGCGTCGGCGAGGCGCCGCTCGAGCTCATATTCGGGAAGCGTGCCCGGCAGCACCGTGAACACGTCATCGCCTTGCGCGATCGGCTCCCCGATGGCCGACCAGCAGCCCGACATGCCGGTCACCCCGGCAATGATTTCGGTCGGATAGCGGGAGGCGAGCCGCACATGGAGATGCATGTAGGAGCCGTAGAACAGGGGATCGCCCTCGGCGATCACGGCTACCACGCGGCCTTCGTCGAGATGGGACGCGATCGACGCCGCGGAGCTGTCATAGAATTTGCTGATGGCCTCGCGATAGGCCGCGTCCTCTTTCGGGATCTCCGTCGTCACCGGATAGAGCAGAGGCAGCTCCTCGACGCCTTGCTTGATATGCGAGGCGGCGATGGTCCACGCGTTGCTGGCATTTCCCGCCTTGGCGAAATGGGCGACGACATCGGCTTCGCCGAGCGCCGCGATGGCGTTCAGCGTGAGCAGCCCGGGATCGCCCGGGCCAACGCCGACGCCGATGAGACGGCCGCTCATAGCCCCTCCTTCGCGAGCGCGTTGACGGCGGCTGCTGTCATGGCGCTTCCGCCCATCCGCCCGCGCACGATGAGATAGGGCACGCCATAGGGGTTAGCGGCAAGCGCCTCCTTGGATTCCGCGGCGCCCACGAAGCCTACGGGCACGCCGATGATGGCGGCGGGACGAGGGGCGCCTTCCTCCAGCAATTCGAGCAGGCGGAAGAGCGCGGTCGGCGCGTTGCCGATGGCCACGAGGCTGCCAGCGAGCCGCTCGCGCCAAAGCTCGAGCGCGGCGGCGGAGCGGGTGGTGCCGAGCTTGGCGGCGAGCGCGGGAACGCGCTGATCGCGCAAGGTGCACACCACCTCGTTCTTGGCGGGAAGCCGCGCGCGGGTGATACCGTGCGCCACCATCTCGGCATCGCACAGGATAGGCGCCCCGCGCTTAAGCGCCCCGCGGGCGGCAGCGACGAGGCCGGGACCGAATGCGATCATCTCGGCGGCGCCGACCTGCCCGCAGGCATGGATCATGCGCACGGCGATGTCGGCTTCTTCGGCCGAAAAGCGCGACAAATCGGCCTCGGCGCGGATGATGGCGAAGGAGCGCTCATAGATGGCGGCGCCGTCGCGGAGATAATCAGGGCCCTTAAGCATTGACGACCTCGCGCGTCTTGCCGGTCATGCGGACAATCTCGGTGAGGATATCGCCAGGCTCGAGATAGGCCGAGGGCGCCATGCGCGCCGAGCCGTTGTGGACGATGCCGCAGCCCTTCTCGGTGCCGACGATGGTGAGCGGAGCAGGCGCCGGATGGGCGCAGCCCTTGGCGCAGCCCGAGACATGCACGGCGATCCCATCGCCGGATGGGGGCAAATGTTGCGCGAGCTCGGCCGCGAGGGCGCGGCTCGCTATCAATCCTGACGCGCAAGATGGAGCGCCCGGACAGGCGACGATGCGCCGGCGCGGGTCGCGCGGCTCGGTCACGAAACCGAGACGCTCGGCGGCGCCTCTCGTCGTCATGGCGGTCGCCTCGCTGAACGGTCCGAGCAAGAGGATGCGGTCTGGCGCCGGCCGGGCCGATTGGGCGCCATGCGCTGCGGCAAGATGACAAAGCTCGACCAGGATGCCGGCCTGGGCATGGCCGAAGGCGAGCCCGAGGCCAAGCGCGAACGCGCCGTCTTTTTGCCGTTGATGTCCGATCGCTTCTGCGCGAGGGCGCGCCTTCAGGCGAGACGCGGGTGCAAGGCGATCCCCTGCGGCAGCACGGAAAGCGGCGATTCCGTCATTCCGCAGCACATCGCGGGCGCGCGCTTCAGGTCCCCGCGCTGCGATCAGTGCAAGAAGGTCAGTCACCACAGCGGTGGCGGCGAGGGGCGCGAGCACGCCGAGCGGCGTTGCCGATGCGGCATTGCCTGCGAGCGCCACATGGAGCGCGGGCCCTTGTGCCGTAGGAATTGCTCGCAATCGGATGTCGGCCGTGAGCGCATCGAGAGTGAGGCGGCCGCCGCCATCGACGATCACCGAGACCTTCGGTGCCAGCCGAAGCCTCGCCGCAGCGACGGCGCGGCGAAGATCGGCGGCAACAGCGTTGGCGTCGATGAGGGCAGCGGGGTCGTCTTCAAGCGGATCAGCGATGACGGGCACGCCCTCGCAAATATCGATATCGAGCGCAGCGACGGCCGCTGCAAAAAGCGGCGCCGAGAGCGGCGTGAGGCCACGCACCTGGATGCTTCCGCGCGCGCTGATCTCGATGGTGCCGTCGCCGTGCTCGCGTGCCGCTGCGCAGAAGGCAGCAACCGTAGCGAGGGGGATCGGACCTACCGGCAGGACCCGCGCGAGCAGGCCGTCGCCTGTCTCCATCGGTGCGGAGAGGCCGGGACAGGCGCCGCGTGCTAAAGGAGCGCTCATATCGGCGCCTCCGCCCGAAGCTCGCTCAGATCGGATGCGAGATCGTTCCGCCGCGGATGCCACAAACCCTTGCGGCGCGCCGCCTCGAGCCGCTCGGCGATGGCCCGCGCCGCTTCCGGGTTCTCGCGCAACAAGAATTCGCGCACGCGCGGATCGCCGAGATAGGCGTCATGCACGAGATCGAAATGCGCGCTTGAGACCGCGCCCGTGGTCTCGGCGAAATCGACGAGCCGGTCGACGGTCTCGGCAAGCTCCGCTGCGCCGCGTGCTCCGTGGCGCATCTGCCCTTCGATGAAGCGTGGATTGGCGGCACGGCCGCGCACGATCCTGGCCAGCGCTGCGTCGAGCGGCCGCGCACGCGGGCGGCGCGGATCGGTCACGTCGAGCAAGACGAGGTCCGGCGCGCGCCCGAGGCTCGCCACAGCGGCAGCGAATCCGCCGATAAAGGCAACATCCTCGCCGCCTTCGAGCAGATCGCGGGACGGATCGTCGCTGCCGTGGACGAGCATGTCGGCGGATGCGACCCGTGCGGCAAAGCCTCCGGGCAGCGCGATGCCTTCGCCCTCGGCCCCGCCGTAACTATGCGAGGCTGCGGCGATGTAGGCGGCGCCAACGTCAGCGCGGTCGGTGTCGCCTCCAAGCAGGTCTTCGACGCCTGCGCCGTAAGCCCCGGGGGCGTTGCCGAAAATGCGGGCGAGAGGAGAGGTGTCGTTGCTACGCGAGGCGCGGGCTGAAGCGGCAAGAGGATTTTCGTCGTCATCCTCGTCGCGCTCGGCAACGAGCTTGACCGCGGCATCGATCAGCGCGATCTGCGCCGGGAAGAGGTCGCGGAAGAGCCCCGAGATGCGCCAGGTGACATCGACGCGGGGGCGGCCCATGGCGGCGCAAGGCAGCACCTCGATGCCGGTGACGCGGCCGGTTCCCTTGTCCCAGGTGGGGCGGCAGCCCATGAGCCCAAGCCCTTGCGCGATCTCCTCGCCGCCGGTGCGAAGCGTGGCACTCCCCCAAAGATCGATGACGAGCGCGCGGGGCATCTCGCCATGGGTCTGGAGATAAATGCGGATCACTTCGTCCGCCCCGAGCCTGCCAAGCTCCATGGCCGTCGGCGTCGGCAGCATGCGTGGGTCTGCGGTGAAGAGGTTGCGCCCCGTGGGCAACACATCGCGGCGGCCGCGTTGCGGTGCCCCGGCTGGACCAGCGGGAATACGCTTGCCGTCGAGCGCGGCGATGAGCGCAGCGCGCTCGGCCTCGGCGCAGCCCTGCCATAGCAGATCGGCGACGTCGATCGCAGGCGGACGCCCATAGACATGGAGGCCATCCTTGACGGCGAGATCCTTGAGGTCACAGAGCCAGGCGTCGATCTTGCGCAGCGCCTCGTCGGGATGATGGTCGGAAGCGACGCCGGCCTCGCGGGCAAGGCCCGTGTTTTGCGCGGTCTCGATGATGAGCTGCGCAAGACGCATCCGCCGCCGCCGGTCAAGCCCATCGGCGATGGCATATTCGTCGACCAGCCGCTCGAGCTCCTGCGCCGCGCACGACAGCTCGGTGTTGACCAGAGGCGGCGGCAAATGGCCGATGGTGACGGCGGCAATGCGGCGCTTGGCCTGCGCCGCCTCTCCCGGATTGCTGACGATGAAGGGGTAGATTACAGGCAGTGGCCCGACCACGGCTTCGGGGAAGCAAGAGCCGGTCAGGGCCACGGCCTTTCCCGGCAGCCATTCAAGCGTGCCATGGGCGCCCATATGCAGGAGCGCATCGGCCTTCACGCCGTGATGCAGCCACAGCCCGAAGGCGAGCAAGGCATGGCGCGGCGGCAGCGTCGGGTCATGATAGGCGGCGCGCCGGTCGCTAGAGCGCCCGCGGTCGGGCGGCAGCGCCACGAGCATATTGCCGAACCGAGCCGCCCGGAAGCGGAAGGCGCCGTCGCGGAAGTCGGGATCGTCGGCGGGATCGCCCCACGCCGCCTCTATCCGGCTGCCGACGTCGGCAGGGAGCTCGGCCACGAGTCGCCGGTAGTCCTGGAGCTGCAGACCGGCCGCTTCCATGCCTGCCTCGAGCCGGTCGAGAAGGGTGCGGGGACTTTGGGGCGGGCTGCTCACGCGATAACCCGCCTCTTGAAGGTCGGCGAGCAAGGCCACGACGCTTGCCGGCACGTCGAGGCCGACGGCATAGCCGGTGCGGCCGGGCGCGCCGGGATAATCGGGCAGCACCACGGCGATACGCCGTTCCGCCCGCGCCTTCGTCCTGAGGCGCACGATGGCGGCCACGCGGTCGGCGACCATTTCGATACGGTCGGGCTCGGGGCGGCTGGCAAAGGCGGTGAAGGCAAGCGTGTCCTGCGCCGGCATTTCGTCCTTGAAGGCGAGCGCGCCGGCAAGCACGCGGCCGTCAAGCTCGGGCAGCACCACATGCATGGCAAGGTCGGCCGGCCCGAGCCCGCGTGGGCTCTCGCGCCAAGCCGCGCGCCGCGTGGTCGCGATCACCGCTTGCAGCACCGGCGCATCACACACGTAGAGCGCGGAAGCCTCGCCCTCGCTGCAAGCCGCGAATGCCGTCGTGGTGACGATGACGGAAGGCGCAAGACGCTGAAGCGCTCCGCGGATGAAAGCATTCGCCTCAGGGTCCTTGAGGCTTGGGATCACGAGCG
Source organism: Methyloceanibacter sp. (assembly GCA_016649675.1). Taxonomy (GTDB): domain Bacteria; phylum Pseudomonadota; class Alphaproteobacteria; order Rhizobiales; family Methyloligellaceae; genus Methyloceanibacter. The sequence continues at coordinate 11,039 of JAENXG010000009.1, read as the reverse complement.
GCGCTGGCGCCAGACCGCGCGCCGCCAGTGCCGCGCACAGCGCGTCGATCGGGGCGGTGTCGGCGGCAAGCAGCGCCGAGCGGTAGAAGAGGATCGGCACGACGGGGTGGCCGGGAGTGAGCTCAGCCACGAGCAGGTCGAGCGTCACCGCGCCTTGCCCCGGCAGGTAGCCGCCCATGCGCGGCACTGCCTCAGGCTCCCGCGCCGACAGCGAAAGCCCGGCATGACCGGCGAGCCGGCGGAGCAGACCGCGCAGATTCTCGCGCCCACCCTCGCGAAAGAACCGAAGCAAGGCCTTCAGCTCATCGGGCGGAAGCGTCGAGGCCTCATCGAGACGGGGGTCGTCCCGGTCCTCTCCCGGCAACACGGCAAGGGCGATGTTCCGCTCGCGCGCCATCTGAGCCAGCGCCTCGACCCCATAGCGCCACCAGTCGAGCCCGCCAAGGAGACGCACCACGATGACCTTGGCGTGCGTGCCCACCTTGTCGATCCAAAGGTCGATCGACATCGGATGCCGTAGGTCTCGTAAATGCGCGAGCCGCACGCTAGGCAGCACGTCCTTCTCAGCCGCAAAAGCGGCGGCGAGCCCGGCAAGGTCGCTGTCGGCGAAAGACAACACCACGATGTCGCCCGGCGACTGGCCGAGGTCGACCGGCTCGACGATGTCGTCGAGTGTCGTGGATGTTGTCTGGAGGAGGTGCATCGTTCACCCGGAGAGAGATTTTGCCACCGCGTCCCGATCGAGCCCCTTCAGGCCGATGACGACGAGGCTTCCTTGGCGTGGCTCAGAGGCACCCCACGCCCGGTCGTAATAGTGGCTGACGCGCGGTCCCACCGCCTGGATCAGGAGGCGCATGGGCTTGCCGGCAACGGCGGCAAAACCCTTCATTCGCAATACGTTATGGGTCTCGGCCACGGCAGCGATGCGCTTGGCGATGGAAGCAGGATCGCCGATCTCGGCAAGCCGCACCACGAAGCTCTCGAAATCGTTGTGATCGTGCTCCGCTTCAGCATCGTGGCGTGTCATGCGGTTCTCGATGTCGTCCTCGGTGCCGACGCCCAACCCGAGCAGAGCGGCCGGATCGACCTTGCCGTCGGCGACGGTGACGATCCTCACCGCGCGGGGAAGCGCGCCGGTCACGGTGGCGAGCGCCCTCTCCATGCCGGCGGTATCGAGCAAATCGCGCTTGTTGAGCACCACGAGATCGGCGCAAGCGATCTGGTCCTCGAACACCTCCTCGATCGGGTCGTCATGATCGAGCGCCATGTCGGCCGCCCGTTGGCGCGACAGCGCTGCGAGATCGGCGCTAACCTGGCCGTCGGCAAGCGCTCTTCCGTCCACCACCGCCACCACGCCGTCGACGGTGACGCGGCTCTTGATGGCGGGCCAATGGAACGCCTGCACCAGCGGCTTCGGCAGCGCTAGCCCTGAGGTCTCGATGACGATGTGCTCGACGGCAGGGCGTCGCGCCAGGATCAGATCGAGCGCCGGCACGAACTCATCGGCAACCGTGCAGCAGATACAGCCATTGGCAAGCTCGACGATGTTCTCCTCGGGGCAGGCGGCGTCGCCGCAGCCTTTGAGGATCTCGCCGTCGATGCCGACATCGCCGAACTCGTTGACGATGACGGCGAGCCTCCGCCCATTGGCGTTGGCGAGCACATGGCGGATTAGCGTCGTCTTGCCGGAGCCGAGAAAGCCAGTGACGATGGTGCAGGGAACGCGCGCTAGCGTCGTCATTCACTCTCCTCCTCAAAGTCGAGCGGGGGCACGCGGGCGATCAGCCCGCGCTTCAAGACCTCAGGCCGCCCGCGCCACGGCATCAGTCCATCGCTCGCCCGCGCCAGCAGCCTTGCGCCCTCGATAAGCGCGGCGGCGTCGGTATCGGCTTCGAGCCCGCCGAATATGTAGGTCCAGGCGCCGTCGCACCGCATCGCTGCGCTCAAGGCCCGACTGCAATTGGCAAGGCAACGGATCTGCCGCACCGCCACACCCGTGCCTTCGGCCGCACGCGCGGTGGCACGTGCGAGCGCAAGGCCGGGACGGGGGCCGTCCTCGGGATCGCTCGCGCGCCGGCACGTGATGCAGACATAAATCGCGGTCGAGGTCAGAGCCTCGTTCTCCGCCTCTTCGTCGGCGGGGCACGCCCCTGGCGCGATGTCGGTAAGGTTCACCCCGAGGTCGCTCCTTGGGACGGGTCGCCGCGACTTAAGGGTGCTTAGCGACGACCGCTGCCGGAGCTCCCGGACATGGCCGCCAACGAACCAACCGCCGCCGAGGCACCCCGCCAGGCGAGCGACCAGATCGACGGTAGGTCTCCTGGCTCGCGGGTCTCAGCCCCTCACCGCCTTCCCGGGTTCTCCCAGTGGCTATGTGGCTTGGCTCGCCGCTTACAGTTGCGGGGGCAGCCGCGGATTTGGAGCCGAAGCTCCGTACCGCGTTCCCTGTTCGCTCTCTTCCGAGAGACCGTCGATAGGGCCACTTAAGTGGCCCCACGCCCTCTTTGTCAATGCGCTCCTGCCTCCGCCCGCTTGCTAACCTGCGCGAGGCGGCTATAGCCTAAGCCATGCCACAAGGTGCCGCTGCCGGGCCCGGAGCCCTGACGCTCGTTCTCGGCGGCGCCCGCTCCGGCAAGAGCCGCTATGCCGAGGGCCTGATCGCTGCGCTGCCGCCGCCTTGGGTCTATGTGGCGACCGCGGAAGCTCAGGACGCCGAGATGGCGGAGCGCATCGCCGCGCATCGGGCGCGGCGCGCCCCGGGCTGGCAGACCATCGAGGCACCCCACGATCTTGCCGGCGCATTTGGGAGTGCACCCGTCGAGGCACCGGTGCTCGTCGATTGCCTGACGCTTTGGCTCTCGAACCTCATGCTGGCGGAGGCCGATATGGACAATAAGATCGCCGCGCTCGAAGCCGCATTGGCCGGTCACGGCGGCGAGGTCGTGCTGGTCGCCAACGAGGTAGGCTCGGGCATCGTGCCCGACAACGCGCTCGCCCGAAGATTTCGCGATTTGCAAGGGACGCTCAACCAGCGGATCGCCGGCCGCGCCGGCCGCGTGGTCCTCATGGTTGCGGGCCTGCCCGTCATCGTGAAAGGACCCTCTTGAGGGCATTATCCATGACCAAGACGACCAGCGAGCAAGAGGCCGAGCGGCATCGCGCCAAGATGGCGAAGCGCAAATCCGTGCAGGATGACGAGGTCGCCGGCAAGACGGTGGAGAAGGGTCTCCTCATCGTGCATACCGGCACCGGCAAGGGCAAATCCACCGCCGCCTTCGGTCTTGCGCTCCGCATGCTCGGCCGCGGCCATCGCGTCGGCGTGGTGCAGTTCATCAAGGGCGGCTGGCACACGGCCGAACGCGACGCGCTCGCTCAATTCGGCGAACAAATCTCCTGGCACACTATGGGCGAAGGCTTCACCTGGGAGACGCAGGATCTTAACCGCGACATCGCCGCAGCGGAGCGCGCCTGGGCCAAGGCGCAAGAGCTCATGGCCGATCCAAGCTTTGGGCTCGTCATCCTCGATGAGCTCAATATCGCGCTCCGCTACGACTATCTTCCTCTGGATACGGTGATCGCAGCGCTGAAGGCGCGTCGCCCCGATCTGCACGTCGTGGTCACCGGACGCAACGCCAAGCCTCAGCTGATCGAAGCCGCCGACCTCGTTACCGAGATGACGCTGGTGAAGCATCATTTCGCCGCCGGCGTGAAAGCCCAGCCCGGCATCGAGTTCTGAGCGTGGCCGCCCGCGCACTCATGTTCCAGGGCACGGGCTCCGATGTCGGCAAGTCGCTGATCGTGGCCGGGCTCTGCCGTGCGCTCGTCCTCCGCGGCCTGAAAGTGCTGCCGTTCAAGCCGCAGAACATGTCGAACAATGCGGCCGTGACCGAGGACGGCGGCGAGATCGGCCGGGCTCAGGCGCTGCAGGCGCGCGCCGCGCGCGTGCCCCCGAGCGTGCACATGAATCCGGTGCTGCTGAAGCCGCAAAGCGAGGTCGGCGCGCAAATCGTGGTGCAAGGCCGCGTCTATGGGCGCGCCACGGCCGCCGAGTTCCAGCAGATCAAGCCTGAGCTGATGGCCTTCGTGCAGGACAGCTTCGCGCGGTTGAAGGGTGAGGCCGACCTCGTGCTGGTCGAGGGCGCCGGCAGCGCGTCTGAGATCAATCTCCGCGCCAACGACATCGCTAATATGGGCTTTGCCCGCGCGGCGGGCGTGCCGGTCGTGCTCATCGGCGACATCGACCGTGGAGGGGTGATCGCGAGCCTGGTCGGCACCAAGGCGGTAATCGATGCCGGCGATGCTGCCCTCATCTGTGGCTTCCTCATCAACAAGTTCCGCGGCGACCCCAAGCTGTTCGCTGACGGCATGGCCTTGATCGCGGCTGCGACGGAATGGGAGGCGCTCGGCCTCGTTCCCTTCTTCCCCGGGGCGCGGCTCTTGCCGGCAGAGGATGCGCTGGCTCTCGAAGCCGCCCGGCCAGCGAAGCCCGATGCGCGGGTGAAAATCGCGGTCCCCATCCTGCCGCATATCGCCAATTTCGACGATCTCGACCCGCTCGACGCCGAGCCCGCCGTCGAGTTAGTGCGCGTCCGCCCCGGCGCAGCTCTTCCCGGCGACGCCGCCCTCATCATCCTGCCGGGCTCCAAGGCCACGATCGCAGATCTCGCGAGCTTCCGCGAGGCCGGCTTCGACATCGACATCGTGGCGCATCTGCGCCGTGGCGGCGCAGTGCTCGGGCTCTGCGGCGGCTATCAGATGCTCGGACGCACGATCCACGATCCGAATGGCATCGAGGGGCCTACCGGCTCGGCGCAAGGCCTCGGCCTGCTCGACGTGGAGACCACGCTTTCGGCGGAGAAGCGGCTCGAGCCAGTCGGAGGCGCCACATTCGATGAAGCCCCGTTCACCGGCTACGAGATGCATATGGGCGTGACCGATGGGCCCGACCGCGTTCGGCCCTTCGCCCGCCTGGCCGGTGGCGTGGCCGAAGGCGCGATCTCTACAGACGGCCGCGTGATCGGCACTTACATCCACGGCCTCTTTGCCGACGACGCCCAACGCTCCGCGTGGCTGGCGCGGCTTGGCGGCGACCAGTCTGGCGTCGTTTACGATGCCTCGATAGAAGACACGCTCGACCGTCTCGCCGCCCATCTCGAAGCCCATATCGATGTCGACCGCCTTCTCGAGCTCTCTAGATAGCGATCGCGATCAGCGCCAACAGCGCCACCACGCCGATCAGGAGCGCGTCGGCACGCTTGTACAGTGCAAGCGCCGCCCGGATATCGTCGGCCGTTGCCCCATACCGTCCATCGCCCATCCACACATCGTCGACCAGCGTGCCGTCATAGAAGCGGGGACCGGCGAGAGCGAGGCCGAGCGCGCCGGCCACCGCCGCTTCGGGGTAGCCCGCGTTCGGCGAGCGGTGGCGAGAGGCATCGCGCATCACCGCCCCGAAGGCGCGGGACGCGAAAGCACCTGGCGTGAGATAGGCGGCGGCGATGATGAGCAGCGCCGTAAGTCGCGAGGCGGGCAGATTGACGAGATCGTCGAGCCGCGCCGAGGCCCAGCCGAAATCCTCGTGGCGGGACGTGCGATGACCGATCATGCTGTCTGCCGTATTGATGGCCTTGTAGACCGCCGCGCCCGGAAGCCCGCCAACGACCATCCACAAGGCCGGGGCCACCACACCATCGGAGAAATTCTCGGCAAGACTCTCTATTGCCGCGCGTGCGACGCCCGCCTCGTCGAGGTCCTCGGTATCGCGGCCGACGATATGCGATACTGCCTCGCGGCCGGCCTCGAGCCCGCTACTTTCAAGTGCCGCAGCGACATGCTCGACATGGGCGTAAAGGCTGCGCTGGGCGAGCAGGGTGCTGGCGAAAACGGCGAGGGGGATGACGCCGAACGGGAGGAGCAACAGGCTATGCGCGATGAGGAATGCAGCGCCGCCGACAATGACGATAAGGATGAGAGGGGAGACAACCCCTGCCGCCTTGCGCCGCAAAGCTGGCGCGTCTTCGCGGTTGAACCCGCGGTCGAGCGCATCGATGAGCGCGCCCATCCACGTCACCGGATGACCGATTGCGCGCGCGAGCCGATCCGGATAACCGAACATCACCTCGAACAGAAGTGCGAGGAGAGTGAGTAAGGCGGACATGATCCTCCCTGGAGAGCTCGCGCCACTCAACCATGGCGGCGATCTTGGCGCCGCGCGGGACTTGTTCCCCGGCGCGCCTGAACCTTTCCTCGACCTGTCGACCGGGATCAATCCCCATCCCTACCCGGTGCCGCAACTTTCGGCCGATCTCTTTGCCCGCCTGCCGGAGCCGGCGTCTCTCGCCGAGCTCACCGAGATCGCAGCCAAGGCCTATGGCGCGCCGTCCGCCGCCCATGTTGTGGCAGGGCCGGGCTCGCAGATTCTGATGGCGCAAGTGGCCTCCCTCCTGGCGCGCGGCCGCGCGGCGGTGCTCGCTCCGACTTACGCCGAGCACGCGCGCGTGGCGGAGCTTGCCGGCCACAATGCCGTCAAGGTCGCCGATGTCGCGCAGCTCGCCGATGCCCGCCTCGCCATCGTCGTCAATCCTAACAATCCCGATGGGCGGACCATCGCCAAGGACGCACTGCTCGTGGTCGCGGATCGCCTGCGGCGGCGGGGCGGACTGCTCGTTGTCGACGAGGCCTTCATGGATGTGGGCGCTGACGGCGCAAGCCTTGCCGATCACGTCGAGCACGACAACATCGTGGTGCTCCGCTCCTTCGGCAAGTTCTACGGGCTGGCGGGCTTGAGGCTGAGCTTTGCCCTCGCCAGCCCGCCGATCGCAACGCGGCTTGCCGCAGCGCTCGGCCCCTGGCCGGTTTCGGGAGCCGCGCTTACCATCGGCAGAAAGGCTCTGGACGACGCTGCATGGCGGGAAGCGACCCGCGCCTCGCTTGCCGAGGCCGCATTGAAGCTCGAGGTGCTACTCGCCCAGGCCGGACTTGAGGTCATCGGCGGCACGACGCTGTTCCGGCTGGTGCGGACGGCTGAGGCAGAGACGCTGTTCCAGCATCTCGGGCAAAAAGGCATCCTCGTGCGGCGTTTCGCCGAGCAGCCTACATGGCTGCGCTTCGGCCTTCCCGGCGGCGAGCCTGAATGGCAGCGTCTTCGCTCGGCGCTTAAGTCTCGCGGCTAGTCCTGAAGCGGAGTCGCAGGGACTAGTGAGCCCAGCGGCGAGCGTGCTGTTGGGCCGCCTCGAGATTCCCTTGCGCTTCTTCAGGCAAGAGCTTTGCGATCACCCCCATGGCCAGTTCGACGGAGATCTCGCTTGCGCCGCACTCCTTGAGCTGCTCGCGCAACCAGCCATAGATCTCCTCGTCCCCGGCCTTGAGGCCGACGGCAATCTCTTCCAGCATCTGCACCAATGATTCTGCTGCCATCGCGCCCCTCCAATCTACCTAGCCCAAAGGCTCATGGCTGCGGTCACGCCTTGTTCGCGCTCTGTTGGTGCGATTCCCCCCGACTCGAATGATCATACTTGGTCTTGAACCGCTGAGCGTTGCTAACCTGCCACAGTATGGGTCTTTTCAGTCCGCGCCCGGGCCGACAAAGGACAGCGGCGTGACGGCGGCGGTGCTTTTCGGGTCGGCCCCGGCTTCCGCCACCGGAATTCCCGGCTGCGGCCGGCAGTAATGGCGCCCGCGAGAGACGTTGTTGGCGAGCAGGTCGACATGGATATGGTTGTAGTGGAAGCGGTCGCTGCCGGGCCCCAGCACGGTGTAGAACTCCCCACAGGCCCCGGCGAACGCCTCCTGAAGGAAGGCCCGCTCGCGTGGGCTGCCCCGGCCCCAGGCGTTGACCACGACGATGTCCTCGCCGTTGGCCAAGCGAAAGGCCGCGATGTCGAGTGCGTTGCCGAAGGCATGCTCCGAGATTTGCCCGAAATTGTTGCCGTTGCGGCCTCGGCAGCTATAGGAGGCAATCTGCCGGATTTCGACCACGCGGCTGCGGAAATAGCGGGCGGCCGCAGGCTGCACCGAGGTCTTGAGCCAGCGGTCGAGTGCTGCCGTGAGCGGACAGCCGATGGTCGCTGACGGCGTGACGCCGACACCGCCTCCCAGCAGGCCTGAGACACGGAGTGGCCGCTCCAGCCCGCAGACCCCGGGACCATCGATCGCTTCCATAGGCTGCACATAGGCGGAACCCTGGACCGCCCCGCTCGCCAGGCAGGCCTCTTCGGTCTTCGCACGCCAAGGCGCGCGCTGGCCGGAATTGAAGGTTCCTCCGCCCCCGCAACCGACGAGCGCCCCAAGACATGCGGCAACAGCAATGCCGGCGGCGAGATACGCGACCCGTGCCCCCATGGCCCCTAAAGTGCGGCCAAGTGTCTGAAAAATGTTTCAATGAAGCTGGGTGCGGCGGCGAGGACCTTGGATTTCGGCCAAAAAAAGAAGGGCCGCCCCGGCCTGGGGCAGCCCTTCTACGTCAACCGCGGTCCCGCCAAGGACCGCCAAGACTGGCGTCGCTTAACGGACGCTAGACCTCACCAGAGGTGAGCATCCAGGTTCCGGAAACCGGCGACCGCGGATTATGACCTTGAGTTATTGGCCCTAGGATATCAGGCTGTAACGGATCATCACTCAATCCGTGCATGAAAGACTTGAGTCCCTTGCCTTCCCCCTCAGAGAGTGTAACCTAGCATAACCTTAGGTAACGGCTCAAAACCTATCGGCTTAGTTACCTACGGTTACCTTTCGGGGTCGGTGACTTGCCAAAACGTGCTCTCACGGATGCCGCCGTTAAGCGAATCGAGCCGCCTATCTCGGGACAGATCGACATCTTCGATCAAGGGTTCCCCGGCCTCGCGCTGCGCGTCTCGTACGGCGGCCGCAAGGCGTGGACCTACTTCTACAGGATTGGCAAACGGCTTCGCCGCATGACGCTCGGTACCTACCCGGCCTTATCCCTAGCGGACGCCCGTCAGGCTTGGCGCGAGGCCCGCACAGAGTCGCAATCGGGCCGCGACCCCTCCCGAGTGGGCAAGCGAGAAAAGGCGCCCACCGACTTCAAGAATGTCGCCGGACAGTGGATCCTGCGAGACCAGGCGAAGAACCGGTCCAGGCGCATTGTGGCCCGCCTGATCGACGTCAACGTGCTGCCGGCTTGGGAGCACCGAGCAATAGGCGACATCGGCCGGCGAGACGTTCTCGACGTCATCGACGCCATCGTCGACCGTGGCGCAGTCGTAACTGCCCGGCGTGTCCAAGCGCACCTTCACCGCCTCTTCGTCTGGTCGGTTGGCCGCGGCATTATCGAAACGAACCCGCTTGCCAATTTGCCAAAGCCCGGTTCAGAGACGAAGCGCGACCGCGTACTGTCCGACGAAGAGCTCGCCGCGGTGTGGAATGCCGCGGGCGAGATTTCCTGGCAGTTCGGCAACGCCATCCGCCTCCTGATCTTGACCGGCGCGCGGCGCGAGGAGATTGGTCAGCTTCGATGGTTAGAGGTCAAGGCCGCCGACATTGAGTTGAACGGCGCTCGCACCAAAAATGGCGCCCCTCACGTCATCCCGCTATCGATGCCGGCGCGTGCCATCATCGAAGCTATGCCGCGGGTTGCTGGTAGCCCTTTCGTCCTCACCATCGACGGCAATAAGCCGATCTCGGGTTGGCCGCGGACAAAGGCTCGCCTGGATGATCTCTTAGGCATCGCGCCATGGCGTATCCATGATTTGCGCCGTACGACGGCTACGGGCTTGCAGAGGCTCAAGACGCCGTTGCAGGTAACGGAGGCTATATTGGGTCACACTGCTGGCTCTCGCGCTGGCGTCGTGGGAATTTATCAGCGGCATGACTATGCCGACGAGAAGCGAGCAGCCCTAGAGGCGTGGGGCACCCATGTGATTGCCTTGACTCGTAGTTAAATATTCAGAGGCGCGAGTGGCCAGACATTCTCAAAAGCTCCCCATCGCTTCGGCCGCCGGAAAGCACATTCTCGTTATCAAAGAGGCAGAGTGGCAACGGATCGAAAATGGGTATGGCAAGCAACTATCGGAAGAGGTGCGCGCATCCGTAGTCGAAGCCACAGAGAATTTTCTTTATTGGGAGGAATTCGAACGGAATGCGGAGCCTGTTTCGACGAGCAGAAAACTCATTAAAACGTACCAGCGAACGGCGAGGAGTTTTCAACTCGCGCTGCGCGCGCGCGGCACATCGGGGGCTGCCTACTACGCCAAGCATCTTGTCCGCAAAAATTTTGCAGATTCTCGATTCCCAATCACCGCTGGCGCGTCAGATCCTACCGATGAAATCCCCTCCACCGTAAACTTGGATCTTGACGCTATTTTAGAATTGCCGTGTCACGGCAATTTCGAGCTCTTTCATTGGCTGACAGGACTGCTGACGTCTTTTGAAGTTTCATGCGAGACGGCGCTCAACGAAGTTACAGCCGAAAATGTCGGCTTTAAGAACAATCAGGCTTGGAACCGCTGGATTCGGCTACTCACCGGAATCATGAAACGCAACAGTCTTCCCTTTGCGGCTCGCAAAGATGCCGAGGGCAAGTATGGCTTCGTTGCTCTTGTGAAAGAATTGCAAGAGACTCTTCCCGAAGACGAGCACGGCAAGAAGAAGTGCAAACTGCCGTACGCTGACAGCGCGCTTCCAAGTGCTATCGCGGTAGCGAGGCGTTCGGGTTTCAAAAACAAGGCCTGATGTCTCGATCAAACCCGGGCATTCTCCATCACAGGTAGGTACATGTCCGACTTCGTTATCGCGAAGAGGACTAGTGATGATAGAGCAACCGGAAATTTTCCTCGCAGCGCGCCAAGTGCGAGAGCGCTATGGCAATGCTAGCGACATGTGGCTTTGGCGAAGAGAGCACGACGGAGACTGCGGCTTCCCGAAGCCTATCCGCATTAATGGCCGCCGATTCTGGCGCTTGAGCGATCTCAGCGCTTGGGAGCGAGCCCTCGAGGAGGCGCCTCATGCGATGGCCTCCTGATAGCCGAAAGGCCCGGCTGGCACCGGGCCTCGAGAGCGGCTTGGCAGTTAAACTTACGAGC
>JAENXG010000418.1 GCA_016649675.1 Methyloceanibacter sp. | reverse complement strand
CTGGCCTCCGATAAGGGTCAGCAGATGTATGCGGAAGTGAACAACGAATATCCGGTCAAGGACGGCGTGCCCTGGTCGAAGCTCGTCCAGTCATGGGGCCCCTTCAAGCCGGACCCGATCTCGCTCAACGAGATCGCCGCCCTGCGCAAGAAGGCGAGCGAGCTCGTTGACAAGGTCGGATTCGACGAAGGCCCAAGCTCATGAGGGGACGAAAATGAGCTCCTACAAGAAGATCGACAGGCAGGTCTCCGGCACAGCGGGTCAGCGGATGCCCGTCCCGCCGAGAAGCGGCGCGGAATGGCTGGTCGGCGTCGGCTTCAGGTGCTGGCTCGCGGGCTACGACACCGGCGACATCGCCTGCTGGGAGAACGGCTGGAACGAATATGCCCGGCTGCTCGGCACCGAGCGGGCGAAGCGCGCCGTGACCGAGCTTGCTTGCTGGGTCAGGGCGGTGCGCGCCACAGCCTCGCGCAAGATCGAATATTACCCTTTCGGCTGCTCAGGCTTCTGCGCCGACGAATGCATGGCGATCTCGCTGATCGCAGCCTCCCAGAACCAGCGCTGCCCGGCGATGCGGGCTTGCGCGCTGGCGCTGACCGGCTCGGACTTGGTCGAGCCCGTGATTGACGCCGCCAACGCCTTTGCCGACGTGCTCGAGGAGGCCGACCAGCGCCTGTCGCCGGAAGCGGTTGCTTCCCTCATGGTCGGTCGGCGCCCGGGAGGCCGGGACGGTCTCACTGAACGGCGCTGAAGGAGACGCGAAGGCTCGGAGCGAAGCCGGCCGCCGCGCTCCCTTAAGCCGGCGGGTGGCGCGCCTCAAAGAGAGCGGCAATCTCCGCTGGTCGGCGGCGGCCTTCCTCATCTCGCTGATCGCGCTTGCGCCGATCCTCGCCATCGCCGTCATCGCGCTCAGGCCGAGTGGCGATACGTGGCCGCATCTCATCGCCAATGTGCTTCCGGGCTCGGTGCGCCGCACGCTCGGGCTGATGGCGGGCGTGGGCCTGCTCAGCCTCCTGATCGGCACCGGCACGGCCTGGCTCGTCACCATGTACCGCTTCCCGGGACGGCGCATCTTTCAGTGGCTGCTGCTCCTGCCGCTCGCCATCCCGACCTACATCATCGCCTATTCCTATCTCGAGCTGCTCGACTATTCCGGCGTGGTGCAGAGCGCTTTGCGCGAGCTCTTCGGCTGGCGCGATGCGCGGGCCTACTGGTTCCCGGACATCCGCAGCCTTGGTGGAGCGATCTTCGTCATGAGCGCGGTGCTCTATCCTTACGTCTACATCACGGCACGGGCGAGCTTCATCGCCCAGTCGGTCTGCGTGCTCGAAGTGAGCCGCACACTCGGGCGGAGCGCAGCGCAGACATTCTGGCAGGTGGCCCTGCCACTTGCCCGTCCCGCGCTCGCCGCCGGCGTGGCCCTTGCGCTCATGGAGACGCTGAACGACATCGGCGCTGTCGAGTTCTTCGGGGTGAGGACCTTGACGGTCGCCGTCTACGATACCTGGCTCGACCGCAACAGCCTTGCGGGCGCGGCCCAGCTTTCCTGCGTCATGCTGCTGTTCGTCGCGGCGCTCCTTCTCTTCGAGCGGGCGCTTAGGGCCAAGCGGCGCTTTCACCACACGACCGGCAAATACCGGGACTTGCCGGAGGATGCGCTTGACGGCGCGCGAGGCATGCTTGCCGCAATGGCCTGCGCGCTGCCGGTCCTCATCGGCTTCGTGCTGCCGGCGGCCGTGCTCCTCCATGACGCGCTCGCCCATGTGGCGGCGGGTCTGGCGCCGGAGTTCTGGCAGGCTGCGCTCAACAGTCTCCTGCTCGCGGGAGCGGCCGCAGTCCTTGCAGTTGGCTTCGCCGTGGTGCTCGCTTATGCGCGACGGCAGACGCGCTCGAAGCTGATCCAGGCGGCAAGCACCCTCCCCGCCATCAGCTACGCCGTTCCGGGCACGGTGCTCGCCATCGGCCTCCTCATTCCGCTAGCAAGCCTCGACAATGGCATCGACGCCCTGATGCGGTCGCTGTTTGGGCTCTCGACCGGGCTCCTGCTCTCAGGTACGGCGTTCGCCATCGTGCTCGCCTACACGATCGCTTCCTCGCCGCCTCGCTCGGCGCAGTGGAGGCAGGCTTGAGCAAGGTCTCGCGCAACATCGATGCCGCCGCCCGCACGCTCGGCGCCTCGGTCAGCGAGACGCTCTTCAAGGTGCATCTGCCCCTGTTGCGGCCCGCACTCGGTGCCGCCGCGCTCCTCGTCTTCGTGGATTCGATGAAGGAGCTGCCGGCAACGCTCCTGCTTAGGCCGTTCAACTTCGATACGCTGGCGACGCAGGTCTTCACCCTCGTTTCCCTTTATCGCTACGAGGAGGCCGGGCTCTCGGCGCTCACCATCG
>JAENXG010000497.1 GCA_016649675.1 Methyloceanibacter sp. | reverse complement strand
TCCTGTCCGCCCTCGCTACGACGGCGGTGCTGGCGCTCGCTTGTTGGCACGCCGCCCAGGCCGCCAGCAATCCCTTCGACACCCTTCTCGGCTCGTGGCGGGGAAGCGGGCAGATTGAGCTCGACGGCGGCCGGAGGGAGCGCCTTAAATGCAATGCCTATTATACCGGCGGCGGGTCGCAGCTCGGTATGGCCATCCGCTGCCAGAGCGAGACGTCCAATGTCGAGATCAGGAGCAAGCTCAGCCAAAGTGGCGGCCGCATTACCGGGACGTGGGAAGAGCGCACCTATAATGCGGAAGGCAACGCCACCGGACAGGCAACCCCCGACAAGATCAGCCTGCAGATCAGCGGCGGCGTGACGGGCACCATGTTGGTGTCCTATAGCGGCGCGCGTCAGAGCGTTTCGATCTCGACCCAAGGCATTGCCCTGAAAAGCGTGACGATCGACCTGACGCGAAGCTAGTTCGCCATTCTTAGGCCTTCTTGGCTGAGCCTGTAATGAGGCCGGAGGAGCCATGTCATGGGCGAGATTTTGCTGACCAGTGAGTTGAAGGGCGAGCGGCTTCTGCTTGCCGCCGGCGGCTCATGGACCGCCACCCATGCAAGCGAGCTGGAGGCGCTCGTCGACGGCGTCGCCGGCGAGGCCGCCAAGGCGCGCAACGTGTCGATCGACATGGCGGGCGTGCGCGAGTTCGACACCTTCGGTGCCTGGCTCCTGGAACGCCTTACCCGCGAGTGGACATCGTCCGGACGCGAGCCGGTCATTGTCGGGCTCCCAGCGCATGACCGCGGCCTGCTCGAAGAGATGCACGGCGTCAACCGTGAGCCCGCCACCACGCCAGCGCGAGAGAACAAGATCGTCTCCAGCCTTGCCGCCGTCGGCCGGGCCGGCGCCGAGCTTGGCCACGGTCTCCTGGTCTTTGCTGACATGCTCGGCGCCCTTGGCGTGGCGACAGCACGGATGATCGTGCGTCCGCGCGAATTCAGGTTCACCTCCACGGTCCATCAGCTCGACCGCGTCGCCTGGCAGGCCGTGCCGATCATCCTGCTCATCACCTTCCTGATCGGGGGGATCATCGCGCAGCAAGGGATCTTCCACTTCCGCAAGTTCGGCGCCGAGCTCTACGCCGTCGACCTTGTCGGCATCCTGATCTTGCGCGAGATCGGCGTGCTGATCGTCGCCATCATGGTCGCCGGCCGCTCGGGCAGCTCCTACACGGCGGAGCTCGGCTCGATGAAGATGCGCGAGGAGATCGACGCTCTGCGCACCATGGGGTTCGATCCTATCGAGGTGCTCATCCTCCCGCGCATCATCGTCCTCGTCATCGCCCTCCCCGTGCTCACCTTCTTGGGCTCCTTGGCGGCGCTTTATGGCGGCGGCTTGGTGGCCTGGCTCTATGGCGGCATGAGCCCCGACATTTATATCGCGCGCCTGACCGAGGCGATCTCGCTGACCCATTTCAAAGTGGGGATAATCAAGGCGCCATTCATGGGGCTGGTCATCGGGGTGGTGGCGTGCTCCGAGGGGCTGCGGGTCAAGGGCAGCGCCGAGTCGCTCGGCCTGCAGACCACGAAATCGGTGGTGGAATCGATCTTCCTCGTGATCGTGCTCGACGGCCTGTTCGCCATCTTCTTCGCATCGATCGGGATGTGACGCTCATGGCTGACGATGCCGTGATCAAGGTGCGCGACCTCGTCGTCGGCTTCGGCGACCAGATCGTGCTCGACCATCTTTCCCTTGACGTTCGTCCCGGGGAGATCCTTGGGCTGGTGGGGGGCTCGGGCAGCGGCAAATCGGTGCTCTTACGCACCATCATCGGGCTCTTGCCGAAGCGCTATGGCTCGATCGAGGTTCTCGGGGTCGATCTTGACAAGGCGAATGAGCAGGAGCGGCGCGCGCTCGAACGCCGCTGGGGC
>JAENXG010000367.1 GCA_016649675.1 Methyloceanibacter sp. | reverse complement strand
CTCGATTTCGTGACGCGCGTTACCAAGGAGGGCGGACCCGACTATGTGGCGCCGCCGGAGCGCATCGCCACCATCGACAATGACGGAACGCTGTGGATCGAGCAGCCGATCTATACCCAATTCGCCTTCGCCATCGACGAGGTGAAGAAGCAAGCGGACAAGCACCCCGAATGGAAGACGAAGGAGCCATTCGCCTCGATCTTGGCCGGCAATCTCAAGGGCATCGCGGCGTCCGGCGAGAAGGGCATGGTTGAGATCGTGGCCGCGACCCATTCCGGCATGACCACAACCGATTTCGACAAGACGGTGAAGGACTGGCTCGCGACCGCCAAGCATCCCCGCTTCAAGGTGCTCTACACCAACCTCATCTATCAGCCGATGCTGGAGCTTCTCGATTATCTCCGCGCCAACGGTTTCAAGACCTTTATCGTCTCAGGCGGGGGCGTCGAGTTCATGCGCAACTTCGCCGACAAGACCTACGGCGTTCCGCCCGAGCAGGTGATCGGCTCATCGGGAGTGACCCAGTACGCAATGTGGGATGCGAGCCCGGTCTTGATGAAATTGCCCAAGGTCCTGTTCGTCGACGACGGGCCGGGAAAGCCTGAGGGCATCAACCATTTCATCGGGCGTCACCCGATCTTCGCCTTCGGCAATTCCGACGGCGACAAGGAGATGCTGGAATGGACCGCTGCCTGCCAGCACGTCTGCTTCATGGGGCTGGTGCATCACACCGACGCGGTCCGCGAATACGCCTATGACCGGAACTCCGATGTCGGCAAGCTCGACAAGGCGCTCGACGAGGCGACTGCTAAGGGCTGGACCGTGGTTGACATGAAGACCGATTGGAAGACCATCTTCCCTCCGGCGAAGACCACTCCTTAGGCGGAGACGAGCGATGAGCATCGCGCGCAAGGCAAAGCGAGCTGGCGCCTTAACGGCGAGGCCCAAGGCCGAGATGGTCTTCATCCCGGGCGGCGAGTTCACCATGGGCTCGGATCGCCATTACGCCGAGGAAAAGCCTGCTCACCGCGTCAAGGTCGATGGTTTCTTTATGGACAACGCGCCGGTGACGAATGCCGAGTTCCGGCGCTTCGTCAGAGAGACCGGCCACGTCACCTTCGCCGAGATCACGCCTGACGCGAAAGACTATCCCGGCGCGCTTCCGCACATGCTCCGCGCCGGATCGCTCGTGTTCAAGAAGTCGCAAGGGCCGGTCGATCTCACCAATTGGTCGAATTGGTGGACCTTTGGCTTCGGTGCCGACTGGCGGCATCCTTATGGGCCCGGCAGCTCCAACAAGGGTCTCGACGACCATCCCGTGGTCCACATCTCTTATCGCGACGCTGAGGCCTATGCGACCTGGGCGGGCAAGGAGCTGCCCACCGAGGCCGAGTGGGAGTTCGCCGCGCGCGGCGGCCTCGATGGTGCCGAGTTCGCCTGGGGGGACGAGCTCGAGCCGGGTGGCCGCTCGATGGCCAATACCTGGCAGGGCGAGTTTCCCTGGCAGAATCTGCTCAAGGACGGTTACGAGGCCACCTCGCCGGTCGGTGCGTTCGCGCCTAACGGCTATGGGCTCTACGACATGATCGGCAATGTGTGGGAATGGACCACGGACTGGTATGCCGCGACCCATCAGCAGCAGAAATCGTGCTGCATGCCGGAAAATCCTCGTGGGCCGCGCGAGGAGGATAGCTACGATCCCTGCCAGCCCAAGATCAGGATTCCGCGGAAAGTCATCAAGGGCGGCTCGTTTCTCTGCGCGCCGAGCTATTGCCGGCGCTATCGCCCCGCCGCGCGCCACGCCGAGCCGATCGACACCTCGACCTGCCATCTCGGATTCCGCTGCATCAAGCGAGAAAGGACCAGTGAGCAATGATCCCTGCGCCAGGCGTTCCAGCGTCGAAGCTGCGCGTGTCGGTGTTTGCGAGCCTGATGTGTCTCGCCGTCGCTGCGTCTTGCGCGGGTCCCGCGCGAGCCGAGACTGGGCAGCCGGAAGGTGCCACGCCGATCCCACCCTCGCTCACCACGCCCGATCAGGTCGAGACGAGCATCGGCACGCTGAAATTCCGCGACGGCATTCCCGACGCGGCGACGGCCGACAAGGTCTACGATCAGCTCGACCTGCAGCGCGGCGTCTCGGCGTTCCTCAACGGGCTGAGGGGCGTGTCGATCTACGCCGCGCGTCAGGGCCTTCGCGATGCGGGGGTCAAGGACAACGAGGGCGTTCTGATCTTCTCAGGCCTGATGGATTCAAGATCGCTCTTTCTCACCGCCAACGCCGACACGGTTTATTTCATCAGCACCATCGATCTTTCCAAGGGACCCATGGTGGTCGAGACGCCGCCGGACACGCTCGGGCTGTTCGACGATTTGTGGTTCCGCTGGGTGATCGACTTTGGGGCGCCGGGTCCTGACCGCGGGCAAGGCGGAAAATATCTGCTCCTGCCGCCCGGCTATGACGGGCCGGTGCCCGATGGCGGCTACTTCGTGGGGCGTCCCACCACCAATTCGGTCGCGCTTCTCGGGCGCGCCTTCCTCGTCAACAACAATCCGAAGCCGGCCGTGGATATGATCAAGCGCACGCTCAAGATCTATCCCTACGTTCCGGGGTCCTATGGCACGAGCATGGGGACCTTCCTGACCGGCAAGGGCCCGCTCGCGCCCTTGAGCAAGCCGGGGACGCTGCAATTCAT
>JAENXG010000562.1 GCA_016649675.1 Methyloceanibacter sp. | reverse complement strand
TCGAGCCGAATGTCGGCGAGGTCCCCGTCCCCGACCCGCGTCTCGATCGGCTCGCTTCAATCGCCAAGTCCGCGCAAGTGGTCCCCACGCGGCTCACTTTCGTCGACATCGCCGGGCTGGTGCGCGGCGCCTCCAAGGGCGAAGGGCTCGGCAACCAGTTCCTCGCCCATATTCGCGAGGTCGACGCTATCGCCTATGTGCTGCGCTGTTTCGAGGACCCTGACGTCGTCCATGTCGAGGGCCGCATCGACCCGATCGACGACGCCGATACCATCGAGACCGAGCTGATGCTTGCCGATCTCGACAGCCTCGAGCGGCGCCTGCCCACCCTGGAGAAGAAAATCCGCGGCCAGGACAAAGAGGCGAAGAAGACGCTCGAGCTGGTCGAGCGCGTGCTGCCGCTTCTGCGCGAGGGCAAGCCGGCTCGGTTTGCCGCCGTGTCGGACGACGAGCGGGCGGTGTTCAAAGGGCTCGGCCTTCTCACCTCGAAGCCGGTCGTCTATGTGTGCAATGTCGACGAGGCCTCTGCCGCCACCGGCAACGCCTATTCACGCGCTGTCGAGGCGCGCGCCGCGAAGGAAGGCGCAGGATGCGTCGTCATCTCGGCCAAGATCGAGGCCGAGCTCGCCGAGCTCGACGCGGCCGAGCGGCAGAGCTATCTCGCCGAGCTTGGGCTGAAAGAGCCCGGGCTCAACCGCCTCATCTACGAGGGCTACAAGCTCTTAGAGCTGATCACCTATTTCACCGCAGGACCGAAGGAGGCGCGCGCCTGGACCGTGCCACAAGGCACCCGCGCGCCGCAAGCGGCGGGCGTCATCCACACCGATTTCGAGAAGGGCTTCATCCGCGCCGAGACCATCGCCTATGACGACTACGTGGCGCTCGACGGCGAGGCTGGCGCGCGCGACGCCGGCAAGCTCCGCCTCGAAGGCAAAGAGTATGTGGTGAAGGACGGCGACGTCTTGCACTTCCGTTTTGCGAATTGAGAGACGGTCGGCTCGGGCGCCCCAAACGAAAAGGGGGCCGACGAAACGGCCCCCTTCCGCGATCCGACTGAGCTAGCTGCTACTTGCAGTCCTTCATCGTGCCCATGGCCGCATTGGCGGCATCCTTGGACGCGTATTTGCCCATCATCTTGTACTTCTTGGCATCAGGCGAGTGGTTCATCACCTCGCATTTGCCGCTGGCGAGATCGGCGGCGACATAGAAGTCCTCCGCCAGCGCCGGCGTGACGAAGGCGACGATCAGAGCGGCCGCTACCAGATATTTTTTCATGGGGTTCCTCCTTGTCCAATCGGCAGACGATTGGCCTCCGATGAACGCCGCTTTGGTTGTGCCCGTTCCCGCCGCCGCCCAATAAATGTGCATGCTGCCACCCCGGCTCAGCGCTGCCGCGGCAGTCCAAATCGTTAACCTTAACCATTTTCGTAAAATTGTCGGGACTCTGACATTGGGGCATATAAGGTTGCAGTCGTGATGGGATTCCCTCCCCGTCACAGGTTCCCCCCATAGGAACCCGAAGAAGCCCCGACTCCCCCGTACGGGGTTTCTTCTTTGTAAATTTGAAGACGTCTCGAAC
>JAENXG010000288.1 GCA_016649675.1 Methyloceanibacter sp. | reverse complement strand
GCCGCGCGCGCCGGCAGCGAGCCCGGCGACGAAGCCTCAGATTATTCCACGCTCGCGGGGTTTCGCGTGGCGCGGGACCTTCCTTGAAGCCGGGTTGCGAGCCCCTTGCCGCGGAAGCGCGATTACCGCAACGTGTCTCTTGGGTTCAGCTCCAAGACCATGTCCATCACGTCTTGGTAATGGCCGGGCGGCAGCGCGATCGGAGACGACAGCAGCACGGCGTTGCGGGCGCTCACGGCGATCTCGCGATAGGCCGGGTCATTGGAGCGCGCGCTGCCCACGATCTCGGCCTTGAGAACGACGCCGTCCTTGGTCAATTTGACATGGATGGGCACGGAGAACTCGCTGTCTCCCAAGGTCGCCAAATCCAGGTTCCAGCGGCGTTCGACTTGGGCGCGGATGAAGTCCTTCATGCCTCGTCCCGGTGTCCCGGCGTCGTTCGCTGCGGACAGATCAGAAGTCATGGCGGCGATCTTGGTATCGTTGTCGGGCTGGCGGAGTTGCGCCAGAGCCTGGAGCTTGGTTTCAAGCGCGTCAGGAACCGGCTCTTCGGTTGATGGCGCGGCGCCATGGGGGGTCGCGGTTGACGGGGGCCGTTGCACATCCCCTTGGGGCAAGGCTGCCGTTCGGGGCTGTGCCGGCGCGGGCGTGTCCTGGCGGACCTCCACATCGATCGGCACCGACCCCGACTGCAGGCCTCCCCCCGACCCGCCTGTGCCAAGCGGCGCCACAACTAAGAGCAGGACCAGCACAAGGCCATGCGCTATCGCCGAAAGGGCAAAACCTACCGCCCCTTGACCGCCCTGCTTCTCGGGTGCGCCGAGACGCCCGGCGACCAAGAGGTCTTCGTTGCCAGCGACTGTAGACACGCCCTAACGTACGTCTTTACGACCCACGGAATCTAGCCCGCTCGCTTCATTCCGGCCGAACGCCCGAGGTGATTTCATGCGCATTTTGCTGATGCTCCTCCTTGCCATCGCGCTTGGCGCGGGCTCGCCGCACTCGCCATAGCGATCCGGTGAAGCTGATCACGGCGATTTACGAGACCTACCAAAAGAACACGCCCGAGCTCGGCGGGGGAGGCGAGCCCGGGCTGCCCCACGTCTACAGCAAGCGCCTGCAGGGTCTGGTGGACAAGGACGCGAAGGAGACGCCCCAAGGCATGGTCGGCAGGATCGATTGGGACGTCTTCGTCGACGGCCAGGACTGGAAGCTGACCGGGCTCGAGATCGCGCTGGTCTCCAAGTCGGCCACGCACGCCGAGGTGCGGGCGACGTTCAAGAACAACATGCTGTTCGAGCTTGTGCTGGAAGGTGGCCATTGGCGCATCGACGACATCCAGAAGACGCTTAAGCCGCGCTGGACCATGTCGAAGATCCTGACGGACGCGCCGGATGCCTTTCCCGACGCCGAGCCGGAAAAGAATTGAACGTGGCGATGACCCATCGGCGCGAAGAAGCGGTTACTGCGGCGGCTTACGGCCTGTCATGTGCTTGAGATAGGCGACAACCAAGTCGATCTCGCGGTCGCTCAAATAGTCGGGCGGAAATGGAGGCATCGCCTGCGCAGGCCAGGTGCGCACGGATTTCGGGTTGCGGATCAGATCATGCAGCCCTTCGGGCGTTAGGTATTCGGTCGGATTCATGGGCAGATTGAGATCGGGTCCGACTTCGGCCGCACCCGCCCCATTCAGCTTGTGGCACGTCAGGCACTGCGTGACGAACAGGGCCTGACCGGCGCGCACAGGGTCGGTTGCCGGCAGTGCCGGGTCGACTGCAAGGGCGGGCCAGCGCGCCGCCGGAGAGGGCTGGCTTGCCAGCTTCGCCACCTGAAACGGCCATTGCTCGCTCCGGATGCTCCCCACCTCCGCCCCGGTCCACACGATGTAGAACGGACCCGCGCTCACAGTCTTGTCCGGGATGGGCGGCCAAGGACGATCCGCCGGTTCGATCGCGAGCCACGCCACCGCCTTGCTCGGATCGGTATCGAGCACGAGGTCGAGCGGAAGCTGGGCAATGAAGCCGTCGAGCGCGACCGCTTCGATCACGCTGTCGGCAGGTAGCGTCATTCCAGCGAGCAGAGCGGCGACCGGAACGGCCCGGTAGGTCATGGACACCCGATAGGTGATGTCCCGTGCCACTTCGATCGTCGTGGCGTCGGGCCGCGCAAGCAGTTGTTCCCGCGTGAACGCGCGCGTCTCGCCGCCGACCGACACGTTTACCGACGGATCGGCCGCGTGCGCGAAGCTGGATAGCAGCAGGAGGAAGCTCAGGACCAAGACGCGCACTGGCGACCCGCCCAGAGCGTCACCGGCCCTTCTTGGGACCGCTGCCTTGGCCGGGCTTTCCGGTCTGAACGTTAGACGCCAAAGGCGTCGCCGACGCGATCTTCTTCTTGTCGAGCTTCGGCTTCTTCTTTTCCTTATTGCTCCGTTGTTGGCCCTTCGCCATGTCGTCCTCCTATAGGCTGTTGAACGTGCCCGATTGCGCTGATGGACCACGCTTGTACAGGGATTCGATGCCGAACCCACAGCCATTCATGGGTGCCAACAACTCTTTAGCGCAGGCGCTAGGAGCACATGACGATCCTGTGCCGCCAAGTACCGGCGTCGCCTAGCGCCCGAGCTCGCGCCAGTCCTTCTCCTTGATGTCGACGCCGTAATGCTGCGCCGCCTTCTTGATGTTGGCGAAGGCGAGGTCGCGATCGGCGTCGGAGATGTTCTCGACCTGGTCAAAGCGGGCGAGCGCGTTCCGCACATGGCTCGCGTCGGTCAGGGGCTCCTTGCGCTGCTTGGGGAAGGCGTAGACGCTGTCCGGCAGGTTGCTCCGCGTGGTCAGATCGCCGTGCTCGGTATGAGGTTTCCAAGTCGCTTGCATGGCCT
Source organism: Methyloceanibacter sp. (assembly GCA_016649675.1). GTDB lineage: Bacteria > Pseudomonadota > Alphaproteobacteria > Rhizobiales > Methyloligellaceae > Methyloceanibacter. The sequence continues at coordinate 630 of JAENXG010000288.1, read as the reverse complement.
CGATCCTCCTTGGGCTTGAGTGATGCGCAAAACGCGGATCACCCCCTTGCGGGTCCCTGCCCGCGTCAACGGGTTCGCTTGCTCTTGGGCCGGCCGGCGGTGAGGTCCGGCACGTCCTCGCCGAGCGCCGTGGCGAGATCGATCTGATGGTCCTGCTCCTGCACGAGGATCTCCCTGATCTGCTCGGCAAGAGCAAACTCGCCGAGCGCCTCGCATTGGCGCACCCTCTCGCGGTAGTTGCGGATGGTCTCGTTCTCGTTGTCGAGATCGAAGCGCAGCATGTCGCGCGCCTTGTCCGAAGTCTTGACCGGCTTTGCCGTCGCGCTCGGCATCTTGCCGAGATAATCGATCTGCCGCGAGATGGTAAGCGCGTGCTGGAGCTCCTGGTGGGCGTGCTCCTCGAGCTGCGCGGCGATGCTCATATACTCGGCGCCTTTCAGCACCTGCGAATAGACCACGTAAGCGATGATGGCCTGATATTCGCGGCTGAGGTCCTCGTTCAAAAGCTCCGCCAGTTGGTCGCGGGTAATGTCTTGCCCAGCCATAGGTTTCCTCCTCTTGGCAACGCCGTGCCGGTCCCGCGCACTTTGCCTCGGGCCCGCTCGTTTGCTTCCTCGATGAGCAGCCGTC
>JAENXG010000153.1 GCA_016649675.1 Methyloceanibacter sp. | reverse complement strand
GCCATCGCCTTGACGGCCGCCTCCGGCGCCGTGGCGGCCGAGGATGTGGGCGATCCCCAAGCCGGATTTGACTACGCCAAGCAGGTCTGCTCGGTGTGTCATGGCATTTCCGCCGAGCGGTCGCCGCTGCCCAAGGCGACGCGCTTCCGGGAGGTGGCCGACCGGCCTGGCGTGACCGGAACGGCGCTCAGGGTATGGATGGAGACATCGCATCCCACGATGCCGAACATCATCGTCGAGAAGCAGGACATGCTGAACGTCATTGCCTACATCCTGAGCCTCAAGGGCCGGGACCAGGACCAACATTAGGGCCTTTGCAAGGGCAGAGAGAGAGCGCCGACGTGAAGCTTGTCAGGATCCTGCTCCCCATCAACCAGCACGGCACGACCGCTTCCTGTGCCGGCGCCGCCTTCAGCCTCGCCGAGCAGTTCGGCGCATCGCTTGAAGTGTTGCATCCTTGCCTCGCGCCGGCAGAGCGGCTGCCTTATGCGACCGAGCTCAGCCCCGTCTATTTCGAGGAGCTGATCGACGTCGGCAAGAAGCAGGTTGCGCTTGAGCAGCGTAAGGCGCGGGAATGGCTCGCCACGGTCGCGCGTTCCCATCCCAACGTTCAGGCTGACTTCGTCGCCGTCGAGGGTCTCGCCGGGCCTTCCGTGGCCACGCGCGCCAAGGTCGCCGACCTCACCATCCTGCCGAGCATCGATAAAGGCGAGGACGGGTTCTGGGCGAGCGCACGCGGCGCCGCGTTGTTCCATTCCGGCCGGCCGCTTCTCGTGATGCCCAAGGAGGCCAGCGGCGCCATCGGCGAGACGGTGTTCGTCGCGTGGAAGGATGAGGTCGAGGCGGTGCGGGCGATTGCGGCTGCCGAGCCTTTCCTGGCCAAAGCCAAGCGGGTTCGGCTGGTGAGCGTCTCGGAGCACGGCGAGGACGAGACCGCCGCTGCGATGGTGGATTATTTGACGAAAGCAGGCCTGCCTGTGGAGCTAACGAAGCTCGCCGGAGACGCCCGCGAGGCCGGCGAGGTGCTACTCGAGGCAGCCATCGGCGAGGGCGTTCTGCTCGTCATGGGCGCCTATGGCCATTGGCGCTGGCGGGAGTGGGTGTTCGGCGGAGCGACCGATTACGTTCTGCGCCACACCGCCGTGCCCGTCCTGATGACGCACTAGCGCACTTGTCCGTGACGCAACCTCCGGCCGGCCTTCCCGGAACAACGCTCCAGAGCCTCCCCTGGAACCTGCCTCTTCACGAACTGCTCGGCGAAATTGCGGCAACGCCTGACGGCCTGAGCGATAAGGAGGCGAAGCGCCGCCTCGCCGTGTACGGCCCGAATAACGCGATGGTTCGCCGGCGCCGGCCGCTGTGGCGGCAAATTCTCGACCGGCTTGCCAATCCGCTGATCCTCATCCTGCTCTTTGCCAGCGGGCTCTCCGCCTGGACTGGCGAGGTCACGAGCTTCGTCATTATCGTCGTCATCATCCTTCTGAGCGTCGCGCTCGATGTCGTCCAGCAGCGCCGCGCCGAGACGACCGTCGATGCGCTGCGCCGCTCCGTTGGACTTAAGACGCAAGTGCTCCGCGATGGGGTTTGCCGTGAGATTGACCTCGACCAGCTGGTCCCCGGGGACGTGGTGGAGCTCAGAGCCGGTGACATCGTGCCGGGCGATTGCCGGTTGCTGAGTGCGCGCGATTGCTTCGTGAACCAGGCCATGCTGACCGGGGAGGCCTACCCGGTCAAGAAACAGGCGAACGATCTTGCCGCTCCCGCCGACGAAGCGTCCGGAGCGGCGAATTTTCTGTTCATGGGGACCTCCGTCATCAGCGGCACGGCGCAAGCCGTGGTGTGCCGCACAGGGCGTGCGACGGAGCTTGGCGGGCTGGCCGGAGAGCTCGCGTCGCAGCGGCCCCCTGACGCGTTCGCTAATGGAATTCGCCAATTCGGGTTCCTGATGCTGCGCCTGACGATCTTCCTCGTGCTGTTCGTGGTGGTCACCAATGTGGTGTTCCATCGGCCGTGGCTTGAATCGCTTCTGTTCGCTCTAGCTCTCGCCGTTGGCCTCACGCCGGAGCTGCTGCCCATGGTGGTTACTGTGACTCTGGCGAATGGAGCAAGTCGGCTCGCTCGGCGCCACGTCATCGTCAAGCGCCTTGCCGCCATCCACGATCTCGGCGCCATGGACGTGCTCTGCACCGACAAAACCGGCACGCTCACGGAGTCACGCATCAGCGTGGCCGGCCATGTTGACGCCGGCGGCGATCCCAGCGAAAGCGTATACTTCTTGGCTTATCTCAACAGCTTCTTCGGGAGCGGTATCAAGAGTCCGCTGGACGAGGCGATCCTTTCCCATCGGCAGCTCGACGTCACCGCTTGGCACAAGATCGACGAGGTGCCGTTCGATTTCGAACGTCGGCGCGTGTCGGTCCTAATCGACAACGGCTCAACGCGACTCCTCGTGGTGAAGGGAGCGCCCGAGGACATCATCCACCTCTCGGTGGAGTACGAGACAGCCGACGGGGTACGACGGGCGCTCGACGATGGCGAACGCCAAAAGCTCTTGCAACTGTTCGAGCGGCTCGGCGAACAAGGCTATCGCGTCCTCGGCGTGGCGTCCCGTTCCCTGGCCCAGAGCCATGACAGCGCCGTCGTCAGCGACGAGGCCAAGCTCACCTTTTCCGGCTTCGTCACCTTTATGGACCCTCCGAAACGCGACGCCGCTTCCGCCATCAAGGCGCTCGCTGCGATCGGTGTCGAGGTCAAGATTCTGACCGGCGACAACGAGCAGGTGGCGCGCCATCTCTGCAATGAGATTGGCATGAAGGTTAAGGGTGTTCTGACGGGACCGGACCTCGTGCCGATGACCCCGGAGGCGCTGCGCGCGCGCGTGGCGCCGGTGAACCTATTCTGCCGCGTTAGCCCGCAGCAGAAGGAGCGCATTCTCCTAGCCTTGAAGCATACCGGCAGAGTTGTCGGCTTTCTCGGCGACGGCATCAACGACGCCTCGGCGCTGCACGCGGCGGACGTCGGTATCTCGGTCGATAGCGCCGCCGACGTGGCCAAAGAGGCAGCCGATCTCGTGCTGCTTGAGCACGATCTGGCTGTTGTCCACGACGGCGTGATCGAGGGGCGCCGCACCGTCGAGAACGTCACTAAATACATCCTGATGGGAGCGAGCTCCAATTTCGGCAATATGTTCAGCATGGCGGGCGCCGCCCTGTTCTTGCCGTATCTGCCCATGTTGCCGACCCAGGTTCTTCTCAACAACCTCCTCTACGATGTCTCGGAAGTGGGCGTGCCGTTCGATCACGTGGACGCTGAAGCGCTGCGAAGGCCGGTGCGGTGGAACATCAAGTTTATCGAGCGCGTCATGCTCGTGCTCGGACCCGTTAGCTCGCTCTTCGACTTCCTCACCTTTTTCGCACTGCTTTGGCTGTTTGGCGCAAGCGAGCCGATGTTTCAGACCGGCTGGTTCATCGAGTCCCTGGCCACCCAGTCACTGGTCATATTAGTCATCCGAACCCGCAAGGTGCCCTGGCGGAGCCTTCCTCACCCATTGCTGACCGTCTTGACGATCGGAGTCGTGTTGGTAGGGCTACTCATTCCTCTAACGCCGCTAGGTCCCGTGTTCGGCTTGGTCGTCCTCCCGCCGGGGTATTTTCTGTTTCTCGGGGGCGCCGTCACCGCCTATTTGCTTCTCGTCGAAGGGGTCAAGAGGTTCCTTTACCGCTCTCGCTGGAGAGCAGTTCTCTAGCGCCGGATCACGATGCCGAGGAGGAGCCCGAGCCCGAGCGCGATGCCGAGCGCAGGCACGGGATCGCGCCTGACGGCAGTCTCGACGGCGGTTACGGCTTCGCTCGCCTTGTCCTGGGCGCGGCCGAGCTGATGCTCCCCGGTGTGCTTGATCGAGCCGGCGATGGCCTCGATCTCCTGGCGCAGCGTCCCCAGATGCTTGGCGATCTCCTGGATATCCTCGCTGAGGGCTTGATGGTTTGGCATTTCGGCGTCGTTCGAGCCCATGTCTTCCTCCTTTGCCCGCTGTCTCGCTGAAGATTGGCGGACCATTGGCGATGACAGTCAAGACGTCATTATGTGACAATCACACCATCCTATGGCCGTGTCCCTAGCGATGAAGGCGGTTCCACAACAGGCCAAAGACCAAGCCGGTGACATAGCCAATGGCGCCCGTGACAAGGACCAGGATCGCGGCTCTCACGAGCTCGAACGGCTCGATGACGTAGACCGGCTTGATGAAATGAATCCAGAAGATATAAAGTCGATCAAGGGCTGCGCCAAGCCAAGCGCTACCAGCACCGACCAAGCGAGATGCCACGCGGCCATCAGCGCGGCAAGGGCCAGGCCCGCGTTGTTCGGATTGATGCTTCCCATGGGCGTGCCTCCTCTGTGGGACTCATGTCTGTGCAAGAGGTTTCGATGCGCCCCTTCGCAAGCATGGGCCTTGATTCACCTCAACCCGCAATTTAAAGCCGCAAGACCGTCCTCCGGGCACAGGCTCGGGTTCCGCGACGGGCGGGTAACGGTTAGAATTCACCATGCATGCCCCGGCTGTAATGCGCTCTGAGGAAGGCCGCGTGGAGCGCTTCTGGAGAGCCCTCCTCGATCCCGCCACCACGCGCGCCCATTATTGGGCCGCGCTAGGGGCCGTCTTGCTGCTCCTCATGCTGCTCTGGGGGCTCCATCCGTGGCTCCAGGATCGGGCGTCCTTCATTGTCTTCATCCCCGCTATCCTGCTTGCCGCCGCTCTCGGCGGACTTGGCCCAGGTCTTTTGGCCACCGCTCTGAGCTTCCTTTTCGGGTTGCTGCTCGTCAGTAGCGGCACGCTGAGCAATCCGGCGATCCTCGAGGCCGTCGTCTTCGCCATGGTGGGCGGCGGCATCTCCTGGTTCGGCGAGCAGCTCCGCCGCGCCAGGATCCGAAGCCGCAAAAGCGCGCAGGATTTGATGGCGCGCGAGGAGCATCTGCGCTCGGTCCTCGATACCGTCCCTGACGCGACCGTGGTGATCTGCGAGAAGGGGATGATTCAATCCTTCAATGCCGCAGCAGAACGCCTGTTCGGCTATGAGGAGTCTGCCGTCATCGGGCAGAACGTGAGCCTGCTGATGCCCACCCCCTATCGCGAGGAGCATGACGGCTACATTCAACGCTACCTTGCCACCGGCGAGAAGCGGATTATCGGCATCGACCGGGTGGTCACCGGTCAGCGTAAGGACGGCTCGACCTTCCCCATGAAGCTCGAAGTCGGAGAGATGCACTCAAGCGAACGCCGTTTCTTCACCGGTTTCGTTCGCGATCTCACCGAGCGGCAGGAGACCGAGCATCAACTGCAGGAGCTGCAGACCGAATTGGCGCGCCTGTCGCGGCTGACCGCCATGGGCGAGATGGCCTCGACCTTGGCGCATGAGATCAACCAGCCTTTGTCGGCGATCTCGAATTACCTGCAAGGATGCAGCCGCCTCCTCGAAACTGTCGACCATCCGAGTGCGCCGAAGATCCGTGACGCGCTCACCGAGACCACCAAGCAGACGCTGCGCGCCGGAAATATCATCCGTCAGCTCCGCGAGTTCGTGGCGCGCGGCGAGACCGAGAAGCATCCGGAGAACATCAACAAGCTCGTCGAGGAAGCAAGCGCGCTGGCCCTCGTGGGGGCCAAGGAGGAAGGGGTCAGGACCCTGTTCCGCTTCGACATCCACATTGACCCGGTGCTGGTGGAGAAGGTCCAGATCCAGCAAGTCCTGCTCAATCTGATGCGCAATGCCATCGAAGCCATGCATGGATGCGACCGGAAAGAATTGCTGGTGACGACGGCCGCGGCGCCCAGGGATATGGTCGAGGTCTGCGTCTCCGATACCGGCCACGGTCTTTCCGACGAGATCGCGGACCGGCTATTCCAACCCTTTGTGACCACGAAGCCTGCCGGCATGGGAGTGGGACTGTCGATCTCCAAACGCATCATCGAGGCTCATGGTGG
>JAENXG010000250.1 GCA_016649675.1 Methyloceanibacter sp. | reverse complement strand
TTGGACGGCGGCCTGAACCGGAGTCACAATCTTGGCTTCAGGCCATGGCGCGGAAACGTTTGGCAGAGTCTCCGGTAAAGCGGCGGACGCGACCGCTGAAGGCGACTTGCCAGCCGGCTTCGTCGCTTGCGCTGTCACGGCTGGCGTCGGGGCGGGCGCGGCACCATCGAGGCGGGCGCGCTCGAAATCGCGGTCCGTCACCTTGTCCAGGGTGACGAGCTGCCGGGGCTGCGCCGGTGCGAGCTTGAGAAATTTCTGGGCGAGCCGCTCGATGCGCTCAGGCCGGTTGAGCAGGCTCCATTCGGCGCGCAAGACGGCGAGCCCGTCCCGCTCCTCGTCGATTTGCTTGCCGAGAGTGGCGATCTCCTCGTCAAGGGCGCGGGCCTCGTACTTCACCTGATAGATGACATAGGCGAGCGCGACGAGGCCAAGGACGAGGCAGATATTGACGAAACGCAGCATTTTTGAACTCGCGAACTAAAAACTGACGCTCAGACGCAAAAGCCGAGCCGCGGGACGCCGACTGCGGCAAGATCGAGAGGATGGGCGGGCGCCTCGGTGCGCTCGGCTGCCCTGAGGCGGGCTGAGCGGGCACGGGGGTTCCGCGCAATCTCGTCCTGATTCGGTTCTAACGGATGCCGGTTAAGAAGCCGGAAGCTTGGGGCGAACGAAGCGGCTGAAACCTCGGGCAGATGCCGCGAGGCACGGGGGCCAGGGGCGCTGCGACTGGCGAAGAAGCGCTTGGCGATACGGTCTTCCAGCGAATGGAAGGTGACGACGACAAGTCGTCCGCCGGCCTTGAGCAGCCGTTCGGCGGCGGAGAGGCCTTTAGCGAGCTCGTCAAGCTCCTCATTGAGATAGAGGCGGAGCGCCTGGAAGGTCCTGGTTGCGGGATGTTTGGTCTCGTCCCACTTGCGGCCGAGCACGTGTGCGCAGATGTCGGCAAGCTCGCCCGTGGTCGTGATGGGCTCCTCGGCACGCCGCGCCACGATGGCTCCGGCGATCGCCCGCGCGCGGCGCTCCTCCCCGAGCTTGAAGATGATCTCGGCAAGCTCCCCCTCTGACAACGTGTTGACGATGTCGGCGGCACTTGGGCCATCTTGCCCCATGCGCATGTCGAGGGGACCGTCCTGCATGAAGGAGAAGCCCCGCTCCTTCTGGTCGAGCTGCATGGAGGAGACGCCGAGATCGAGCGCGACCCCGTCGACGGCGTCAATTCCCTGCCTCTCGACGATCTCGTCCATCGCGCTAAAGCGGCCGCTGACAAGCTTCAGCCGCCCTGGGAAGCGCTTGGCAAGCAGCTCTCCTGCCGCGATCGCCTGTTGATCGCGATCGATGGCGATGACCTTGCAATCTGCTGATTGGAGAATGGCCTCGGTATAGCCGCCGGCCCCGAAGGTGCCGTCGACGATGATCTCGCCCGAGCCGGGCTCAAGCGATGCAAGCACCTCGGAGAGCATCACGGGAATGTGGCGGGCCGGTCCGCCAACGGCAGACGAATTTCTGCCGCGACCCGCCATCATTCCCGTGCTCCCTCTGGCCCGCCGCTTCCGCGACGCCCCGCGCCGAGTAGTTTGCGGAGATCGCGCACCTTCTGGCGCGCCTCCGACAGATGGATTTTGAAACGCTCAGGCTCCCACATCTGGAACTTCTCGCCGAGGCCGACAAAGGCGATGTGGGTGGTGATGCCGGCGTGCTCGCGCAGGCGCTCCGGAAGGATGGTGCGCCCGTCTTGATCGATGGAGAGGATTTCGCTCGTGCCGAATAGAGCGGTGGCGAGATGGTCGCGCTCGTCGGAATAAGGTGCCAGGTCCTCGACCAGCGCGTTGATCTTGTCGACGAGGCGCTTGCCCCCGGCGTCGAGCGCCGGCGCGTCAAGCGAGGGATAGCAATAGATGCCGTCGAGGCCGTCTTTGGCGAGGACTGTGCGGAAAGAAGCCGGGACCGAGACGCGACCTTTGGTGTCGATCTTATTGGTGAATGTCGACACAAACTGGTCCATCTCCCCCTCATGCGCGCCCGGACTGACGAGTGACTAACGAGCCTTGGGTGCGAGACCCCCCGTTGGAAGATCGGTGGGAGAGGCGGCGCGGATCCCCCCGTGGCCTCTAAAGGAGCGCGGCCAGCCTCCCCCACTTACTCACCGAACGGGCATTTATGGGATAACATGGGAATATATGGGCGTCAATGGAAAGCGCTGGGAACGAAGCGCGAATCCACGGGAAAACCTCGCACCAGCAAGGAGCGATCTCCTTTACGTTTGGTTAACCAGCGCAATTGCCGCTCGGCCGTGAAGCGGGGTACAAGGGCAAACGAACGGAGTTGAACGGCCTCCACCGCTGATTCGCGGGGGGTTCCGCGAGCCTCGACCGAACGTCGGGCGGAGCTGCCCACGCTTTGGTCAGGAAGGGCCAACGGGTTTAACGGGGAATGGCAAAGAGAGAGCTGAAGGCGACGATCGGCCTTGCAGCGATCGCCGTTGCGCTCGGCTCTTGCGGGCTCAGCGCGGGCGACGCGATCGACGGGCCTTACGCCCGGCTCGGGCCGCCCGAGGCGCCGGTCAGGCTGTATTACGAGGAAACCGGCAAAGGCTCGCCCGTACTCCTCATCCATGGCTTCGGTGCCAGCATCTTTACTTGGCGGCACATAGCGCCGGAGCTTGCCAAGACCCACAGGGTCATCGCCGTCGACCTCAAAGGCTTTGGCCAGTCCGACAAGCCGTTCGACAGCCGCTATTCGGTGTTCGACCAGGCTGCGCTTCTCGCCCAGCTCATCGAGGACAAGGACCTCCATAACCTGACGCTGGTCGGTCATTCGTTCGGCGGCGGGATCGCACTTCTGCTGGCGCTCGAAGCCAATGAGCGGCTCAAGGGGCGCCTCGCCAGACTCGTGCTGCTCGACTCGATCGCCTACCCGCAGAACATCCCGGTCTTCTTCCGCCTGCTCGACGTGCCGCTCGTCTCCCATCTCGGCGTGAGCATGGTTCCGGCCTCCTTCCAGACCCGGGTTGCGCTCAGAATCGCCTATTTCGACGACAGCAAGATCGATCAGGACGAGGTCGATACCTATGCTGCGCCACTCAAGACGGCGGCCGGCAAGCACGCCATCATCTACAGCGCGCGGCAGATCGTTCCCGACGGCCTCGCCGAGATTTCCGAGCGCTACAAGACGATCGAGCTGCCGACGCTCATCCTGTGGTGCGACCACGACCGCATCGTGCCCTTCGAGGTCGGCTTGAAGCTCAGGCGGACGCTGCCTAACTCCACCTTGCGGCTCGTCGAGGATTGCGGGCACATGCCCCAGGAGGAGCAGCCCGAATCGACGCTGAAGCTGCTGCAAGACTTCCTCGGCGGCTGAGACTCGTCCTTCGTCATTCCCGCGAAGGCGGGAATCCAGTGGCCCCTGACCTTCGATCTTGTGCGAATATCGCGGTTGCCGGATTGCCCGGGCCTTCGCCCCGCCGAAGGGTTTTCGGGCACCGAGGCGGAATTCGGAGGCTTCGGCCCGCAGGCGGGTCGAGCCGGGGCAATGAGGTGGCGGATGCGATAAGTTTATCTTATCGGCCTGATAGGCAAATAGGACTTGCCATTATTGTGCACCGCACGCCAAATTCGCCCCCACGCGGCATTTTTGCTGGGCTGAGGCGAGGAGCGAGAAGAAAACTATGTCGAAGAAACCTACCCTGACGACCACGGCCGGAGCGCCGATTTCCGACAACCAGAATTCCATCACGGCAGGTCCGCGCGGACCGCTGTTGATCCAGGACTATCAGCTGATCGAGAGGCTTGCGCATCAGAACCGCGAGCGCATCCCCGAGCGGACCGTGCACGCCAAGGGCTGGGGCGCCCACGGCACGCTGACCATCACCGGCGACATCTCGAAATACACCAAGGCGAAGGCGCTGCAGCCAGGCGCCAAGACGGACATGATCGCGCGCTTCTCCACCGTCGCCGGCGAGCTCGGCGCGGCCGACGCCGAACGCGACGTGCGCGGCTTTGCGCTGAAATTCTACACCGAGGAGGGCAA